>JBPCVB010000534.1:0-3392 GCA_051010855.1 Pirellulaceae bacterium
GTACGTTCCAAAGAACACCACGATTTCTGCGGTGAGCACCGCCAGCAAAACGAGATGTCCGACAATCGTGAACGGTCCGTGTACTAACTGCTCAATCTCGCCCGGAATGCGTTCCCGCGCGAGCCAATATGCCAGCCCAGCGCCAACCAGCACTACGCCAGTCGTCAAAAATGACAGACGTGACCAATGATCCCAATGCTGCAGAAAACTTCCGTACTCCTCCAGCAACAGCGAACATGCCAACAGCACCGCTCCACCAGCCAACGTCGCCGTATAGCTGCGCAGTTCGCGAATATTCCGGCCAAATGCTGCCGCCCACAGCACAGCCACGTTGACCGCCGTAATTAGCAAGAAAGCGGGCAGGTTCTGCTGGCACTGAAAATACATCGCTGCCAGAAACACCAGATTGGCGGCCGCTAAAAATGCATTGGCAAACGTGCGAATCGGCGGTGCCTGCGTCTTGCCGGCTGCCGATTCAATTCCGCTACCGATTTTGGGAATCCACCAGTAGCTGCTGCCAACCAGACCGATCAGGATTGCATAGAAACACCAGCGCACTGTACGCGGGTCCGGCATGGTTACGGTGTCAACCGCGGCAAAATCGTTATGGAAGGCGACTGCTCGCAATAACGCCAGTCCAAAGGCAATTGCCGATGTGACGAGCAGCTGCCGATCACGGAAACTAAAACCAATTAAGCCAAATGCAAAGCCCTCGATGGCCCAGATCGTTGTCCAGAACTGTTCAGAGTCATGGAAGGCAAAGGTCAATCCCAGAGTAATGAACAAACAGGTTAGCCCGAGGTTGACTCTGGCCAGGCGATCATTGGCCGGCAATTGCACAAAGGCCTGCCATGTAACCAGCGCATGAATTCCGGCCAGAATCCAGGCGGGCAGAATCAAGTCCGGCATCGCGACTTCTCGAATGATTGCATAGCCGGCGAGGAAGCCCAGCGAATTCAGGATCAGTACGACATTGCTGGCCGTCGTCGAACTGCTTCGGTTCAAAAGCTGCGGGATGGTGGTGATGGCCAGGAAGATCAGCGCGTGCAACGTCAGCATGGCCGTCGCTTCGCCGGTCGATGAGAAGTAATTTCCGGCCAGCGAGAAGAACAAGATGAACGCCGTCACAAAAAACGCCAGGGGCTTTAGAAACTCCCATTTGCCCAGCTGCGCCGAAACGACCAGTGCCACATTCAGCAAGGCCAGGTAGGTAAAGACAACGATTTGGTCGCCGGATCCGTGGATTGTCAACAATGGTGTCAGGTACCCGCCCAGGGCACCCAGCAAAATGATGCCCACGCCCTGGTTACGCAGCGCGAGAAGGATCGCCAGACCCGTGATCAATGCGCCGTCGACGAAGCCATACAGTTCGCGCATCTCCCCTCCCAGTTGGTACAAATGCGTCATCGCGAAGGCGGCGGCATACAGCACAAAAATCCCCACGCCATACAGCACGCGAGCCTGAATCTGGAAGTTGCGGCCGCGAAACCAGGAACCGGCGATGATCGCGCCCATGCCAACGGAGTGAATAAACATCACGCGTGCCCAGGGTGGAACATCCAGGTGTCGCCAGCTCCATACCACAAAAAAGGCGGCGGCCAGAACCAGCAGGATGCCACCAACCCACGTTAGCACCCGACCGCCGATCAAGGACTCCAGCGATTCACCGGCGACCAGAGGTTTGCGGGGCATGTCAGCGCGATCGTTTAACGGTGAGCCGAAGGCAATGTCGCGTGGCGGTGCGCCCGGCAAGATTGGCGATTCTGCGTCGGGCGCCGTGGCGGAGTCGCGTAGTTCCGCAAAGATGATCTCGGCTTCAGCAACTTTGCCCGATTCGCCAGCCGCAATCGGCGTGATTACAGGCGGTATGCCGGTTTCAGTTAATGCTGCAGACGCGTGGCCGGTGGTGCCTGGTTCCCGGTCATGTGTCAAACCGACGTGCCGCTCCAGCTTGTCCAGCCGTTGCAGCACTTCAGACAACATCGTGCGAACCTGGCCCAGGTTCTGGTGATCGAATGACTGGCTCATGGCAGGCCTCATCGATTTCTTTTGGAATGGTTGTTTACAGTTTTTTTGCGTTTGGCAGATACCGGCGCGTCGTTCGTCATGTTAAGAATGGCCGTCGTCGCGGCCTGCAGGATCTCGCGTCGCTGCGACTTGTTGCCCAGACCCAGTTCATGCGCGATGTCAAAAATCGAACCGAGTCCAATCATGGCCCACGCTGATTCCGCATTGCCCAGAGCGGGCGACTGACCTTGTTGCTGACGATGCTCGCGAATGTACTCTTCCAGCACCTGGTGGAATTGCCGGTATAAATTGCGTAGCGCCTTGCGGATTTCCGGATCGTCGACTTCGCTGAGTCCTGAAAACAAAATACGGTGCAGACGACTGTCACCGCGATGCTGTGACTGCCAGTCAATCAGCTGTTCAACTGGCGTGTCAGGTTGGTCGTCATCAATCGATTTGGACCAGTCTGCCGTGACGGTGTCAAAAACGTATTGGATGGCGTCCAGAAACATGGCCTTCTTGTTGGGCCAGATGCGATAGAGTTCGTTTTCACGCACGCCGCAAGTTTCAGCCAGCGCCGCAGTCGTGGTACGGCGATAGCCGTTCTCGACAAACGCATCGGCGATCAGCGGCAGGAAGTCCGGTTTGCGACCGGTTCCCCTGCGGGCCGATTTGCGTGATTTGCCAACCGTCATGAAAAAACTACCCCATGGCTCATGCATCGTCGCATGTAAGCATATACTTACAAACCTGGGGCACGGTGTCAAGATTTTGTTTTTCGCCGTTTTTTTCCGGATGTCGCCGTTCCTCGATGGCTGGTCGCTGGCCCGCCCGGCAATGGCGTAGATCTCCGCAACTCGCCCGCCAAATTCATGGTTGGGCGCGCGAATTCGCTCGTTGTGGTGCTCGCTCCAACGGGTTTAGAATCCACGCATGACTTCGTTGCGACTAATCCTGCCGGTGCTCAGCGCCATTATCCTGATCAAGTCGTTTCATTGCGCTGTTGCCGAGGCAGCAGATTTCAGCGCGGCTGTTCCCTGCAATTGCTGCGATTCCGGTTGCTTGTGCAAGGGTGTTGTCTTTGTTGAGCCGATACGCGGCAATGAAGCCGGTTCGTGTCTATGTCACGGCCTGGTCGATCTGCAACAGGACATCATTTGTGCTGCATTACTTCCTCGCGTTGGTGGCTTCTCAACCTGGTTGAGCGACCATGGCGCTCTGCGTCCTTCCGGCAGGTCGCTGCGCGCGCTCATCTCATCGCTGACGCTCTAGACAGCAAGATCAATGCAAGATAACCGCTTAACGTGGTAACGTATTGGCCTGTAGTGTTATCTGTTGTCCCGGGAAAGGTATAACCTGCGCACGACTGAAATGTAGCGGGGGGG
>JBPCVB010000535.1:0-5708 GCA_051010855.1 Pirellulaceae bacterium
GGCCGGGAGCCAGTGGCCAGAACGACCGCGTCGGCCTGTAATTTTCGGTCCCCGTCGATCAGCATCGTCTTGCCGTCGACAAAACGGGCTTCGCCGTGAATAACCTCCACGTCATTGCGATTAAAAAAGCGTCGTCGCAGGCCCTCTTGCTGGCCGATAATCGACTCGGTTCGCGACTTCAGGTCGGCCATGGTGAAGTTGACCGACACACCGCAGGCACGCATGAGCGGGTGATTCAGTGCCTCGGTCAGCTGGTAAATTGCGAATCGCAACGCCTTGCTGGGAATGGTGCCCCAATGCGTGCAGCCCCCACCGACCTTTTCGTATCGTTCTACCAGTTGCACCTTGCAACCGCTCTTGGCCAGTTGCATGGCTGCCCCTTCGCCACCGGGCCCGGAGCCCACGACAATTACGTCCGCTGTTTTTGCATTCATCCGGCGTTATTCAATCGACTGCAAGGGAGTTGGCTGGTCGTCGGTATTAAAGCGGCTAATGCGCAAAAAATCCATGTCAGGTCGGTGGGTGCCTTCGACCATATTCACCAGGGCTTGCCCAATCACTGGCGCAAATTTGAATCCATGTCCGGACATCCCGCAGGCAAAGGCGATATTGGGACGGTCCTCCAGCACATCGACCATAAAGTGCTCGTCGGGCGACATGGTATACATGCAGACGCTGTGATCGGCATGAATCGGACGAGGGGTGTTGAAATGCTGCTGGGCAAATTCCTGAACACGGTGCAAATCCGTCTGATCGAGTTGCCGATCCACCTCCAGCGGATCACCGACTGGCAGGCCACCGCTGTGTTCCGCCATCTTGTTTCCCCGGCCATCGATATCCGGAAAGCCGTAAAAATAGCCGTCGCCGGTTTCGAAAAAGAAAACAGGGCAACCCGCTGACAAACTCGCCCGCTCGTCCTTGATGCCGAACCAGTGCTGGTGTTTCGCCACGACTTTCAACGAAACGGGCAAATGCCTTAACAGATCGCACGCCCAGGCCCCTGCGGTAATGATGGCTCGATCGGCCGAGAAGGCACCCTGATCCGTGTTTACCACAACCAGTCCGGCAGAGCTGTCAATACTCTCCACGACCACGCCATCAATCAGCTCAGCACCGGCATCGCGGGCCAATGCCGCAATGGCCTCGACACATTTCTCGACCTGTAAATATCCAGCGACTTCCTCGTACAGCCCAACCGTGCCTTCGTCAAAATGAAACAAGGGAAATTGTTCCCGGAGTTCCGCAAGTTCGTACCCGCGAAGCGCCAAGTCATGCCGGGTCGCACTGGCCTGCACACCGCCAATGATTGGCCCGTCGGGATCGCCAACCTGCAACAGACCCGTCCGCTCCAATAGTGACTGGCCGCTTTGCTGCTCGATTTCATCCCACAAGTCATAGGAGTCCAGCACGAGCGGGACGTAGTCAGGATGTTCAAAGTACGCTTGTCGGATGATGCGTGTCTGTCCGTGCGAACTGCCTCGACTGTGACCCGGCGGAAATCGATCCAGCCCCAGTGTCGACCAGCCACGCCCGGCCGCAAACATAGCCGCCGCGCTGCCCATGCCCCCGGTTCCAATGACAATACAATCATATTTTCTGGTCACGAGTTCACCCGCATACCGAAAATCCTTATCTGGCCAGCAGAACCTGACGTTCGCAAATGGATCGGATCGAAGCCTTGTCCAAAAGATGACGTGTTTCAATGCCTTCGGCCAGTAGCGTGGCACTGAGATGACTAAATCGCTCGATCTCGAAACAGTTAATGATCGCGGTAACGGCATACCCCTGTCTTCGCAGTTCGCCGAGTGCAACGCCAACTTCCAGATCAACGTGAGTCAGAATGGCGATGATGGAGGCATCGCGAGGCAACCGCTGCTGGGCCTCACCAATCATCTCAAAAAACGACAGGCCATCCGTCTTTTCCAGTCGCGCCAACGTTTGCAAAACGTGCACAATTTGGTCGTCGGCACGTTGCGTGGGCACAATGACGGGACGCAGTCGCTCGTTCTTGTTGTCCATCGAAGCCGACTTGAGCGCTTCGTCGCGGGTCCGCCTGTCGCCGCGCCATCCTTCTTCGCGAATGCGATCAGCTGCGTCTCGCCCATTGGAAACCAGCCCTACCTGTTGTCTCATTTGCTGCACGGCATTGGCAATACTGGCCGCACAGGTAATCGCCAGCTCGCTGCGCATCGGTTCATTTTTTCGGTCAAAAGACTTTTTGTGAAAATCCAGCAGGATGGTCGCGCCGGCCACTGTTGATGGCTCATAGATCTTGCTTTGCAAATTGCCCGTCCGCGCCGTGGCTCGCCAGTGAATTCTCGACAGTGCATCACCACTTTCGTAACGGCGGACACCTGCGATTCGCGTGGGGTCTTCGAACAAACGGTGGGTCATCACGATTTCGCCAATCGGACGCCGCGAGGCAATATCGTATCCTTCCAGCAGGACAACTTCAGGTTGCACCAGCAGATAAGCAGGCTGTTGCAACACGCGATAACGCCGATTCAGTCCGAACAGATCTCCCGTCTCGGCCACCAAAGGACCGATCTGGTAGTAGCCACGTTGATTGCATTTCACCTGATACATCATTTGCAGCTGTCCGCCCGGTTTGAAATCAGTGACTTCCATGTGCCGACCAGTTACCTGGATGCGTTTTCCCTTGTCGCTGCGGTCCCGTTTGCTCAGCATGTCCTCGACCAGCACCCACGAAATTGGGAAACGGCCTTCGTTCTTGACCTTGATGGCAATCGGTATGGTGTCGCCGACCTTGGCAACCAGCTGGTTGATGGACCGTGATGCCTTTAGTGAACTGACCCAGCCGCTGGCAAACAGATGACTGACAAAAAAAATGGCGATCAGCGCGTAGACGGCGTATACAAGGATGCCCATGTTGAACAACCACGCGGCCGCCAGAAACACCAGGGCGAGGATCAACAACATCACGACGCCTCGTTGGCAATGACCGGAACCGCGATTTGATCCAGCAACTCGGCGATAATTTGTTGCCCGGTAATTTTTCTCAGCCGGCTTTCGGGCTTCAGAATCACCCGATGTGTCATCACAGGCGCCGCAATCGCCTTGACGTCGTCCGGCAGGACAAAGTTGCGACCACGCATGGCGGCCAGCGCTTGTGAAGCGCGAAACAACGCGATCGACGCTCGAGGACTACCACCCAGACTCAAATGCTCGTTTTCACGAGTCTGTGTCACCAGTTGCAATATGTAGGACTGAACCTTGGGATCGACATGCACCCGACGCACTTCCTGCTGGCACTCCACGATGTGACTCTTGTCGACCACCGGCTGCAGCGTCTCGATTGGATGCTGCAATTGCAGTTTGCCCAACATGTCCAATTCGTCATTCATCTCCGGGTAACCGAGATGAAACTTCATCAGGAATCGATCCAGCTGTGCTTCGGGCAATGGAAACGTGCCCTCATGATCGATCGGGTTTTGGGTCGCGATAACGACGAAAGGCTTTTCCAGTTCATACGTCACTCCATCGACCGTCACGCAGCCCTCAGCCATGGCTTCCAGCAGTGCTGCCTGGGTTCGTGGTGTCGTTCGGTTGATTTCGTCCGCCAGCAGGATGTTGGAAAACAGGGGTCCAGGGCGAAACTCAAACTCCACCGTTTTCTGATTGAAGATGGATGCTCCGGTGACATCCGAAGGCAGCAAATCCGGTGTGCATTGGATTCGCTTGAAATCACAACCGACGCTTAGAGCCAAAGCCCGAGCCAGCATCGTCTTGGCGACACCCGGCACGTCTTCCAGCAGAATATGGCCTTCGCAGAACCAGGATACGAGCGAATAAACGATCTGCTGCCGTTTGCCCACAATCACCTGCTCGACGTTTTTGATAACCGCCTTCGCAGTTGCTTGCACATTTTTCATTCGCCCAATTCCGCTATCGCCTCTCTGCTACCTGAGTGGTGTAAGTCAAGTATATCAAGAATCTTTCCGCCCGGGCGTGGGTGCAAAAATGACAGGACGAATTGACGAACAAATTCCAGGATCGATTTGTATTGACCACGTTTCGGGCAACTGAAATTATCTCACCTCCATTTCATTGCCAGTTTGTCGACACTGTCAAAGGAACGCACGGATGCTGTTTCGAATCAGTGGCTTGCTTGCCGCAATTGCTCTTATGTTATTTACCGGATGTGTTTCCGGCCCCTATGCCCGACAAGGTACGGCTGGCGGTGCGCTGGCAGGAGGCGCAGTTGGAGCGCTGGCCGGTGCTCCGTCAGATCGCGCGTTGGAAGGCGCGGCAATTGGCGCTGTTGCCGGTGGCGTGCTGGGTGGCGCCGTTGGCGAAGCAGCAGATCGAGATGCCGCGTACGCTGCGGCTGAAGAAAATGCCTACATTCAGGAAGTGCGCAGTCGTGCGGTCACGATGGATCAAGTCGTCCAGATGACCCAGTCAGGTGTCGGCGACAACCTGATCATCAACCAGATTCATGCAAACGGTGTGGTTGGTCCGATGACGACCAACGATATTGTGGCGATGAAACAGAACGGGGTGACCGATTCGGTGATTTCAGCCTGGCAACATTCGCCGGTTCCCGGTGCTGTGGCACCGGCTTCCTACGTTCGGCCTGTCATCGTGCATGAACCACCTTGCTACGAACCCGTTTATGGGCCCGGCTGGCACTACGGCCCACCACCGTGCCATTTCCGACGACCGCGTTATCGCCGTGCGGGTTTTCACGTCCACTTCTAGATTCCAAAATTTGTTCCGCCTCCGGCTCGTCGATCGGAACCCGAAGCGTCAGCGAGGGCAGGTCCTGCGAATTCAGTTCGCTCGCTGACGCTTCGGGTTCCGATCAAGGCACGAGGATACGCTGCGTATTGCAGCGAATTCCACCTGTCATCCACGCAAACCTCGCCATTCGCCGTGGTTTCTTGCCTTTCTGGTTGATTCCCCAAATATATCCCAAGGTCCCGACGGGGCCCACGAATCAGGATCGGACTATTGTTCTTGTTTGAGGGATCCCATGAATTCGAAATCCAGATATCTGTGGTCGTCCATTTGTGCCGCAGCAGTCATTAGCGTCGCCTTGCCCGAACGCGGCTGGGCCCAATCCACTCGGCCGGCTGACGAGCAAGCCAGCCAGACGCAGTTCTTGCGGTTGCATCCTGCCCAGGGCGATGCCGAGGCACTTCAGACCGCCATCACACGCTACGAATCGGGCGAGCAGGAACCTGTTGTCGTCGACCTGATTGGAGCTGTGCACATTGGCGAGAGCAGCTATTACAAAACGCTTAACGATCTGTTTGCCGATTACGACGTGGTGCTATACGAATTGGTCGCACCCGAAGGCACGCGCATTCCCCGTGGCGGTGGCGATCGACCAACAACCAATCCAATATCCTTCCTGCAAACATCCGCCCAGCGGATGTTGGGGCTGGAATCGCAACTGAAACTGGTTGACTACACTCCGGAACACCTGCGTCATGCCGACCTTTCTCCCACCGAAATGGCAGAAAAGATGAAAGAACGCGGTGACACAACAATGTCGCTGGTGATGGGTGCACTGACCGAAATGATGAACAACCCGGAAATGCAGGCCCGCATGAACGATCAGGGCGCCGACCTGACGTTCAGCGATATGGCCGACATGCTAACCAATCCGCTCAAAGCCAAACGCTTCATGGCACAACAGTTCGCCGGCTCCGGGATGATGGACATGGGGCTCGGTTCAGGAT
>JBPCVB010000536.1:0-2644 GCA_051010855.1 Pirellulaceae bacterium
GGCGATGAGTTGCAATTTTGCATCCAGCCACAATTGGGATTCAGTACCTGGGGCAGATCATCGATCGGATGGTAACCGTTCCAGTCGGTTGCCGATGTCGTGCCGTCAACCATTTTCGTCCAGTCAATCTTTTGATCGCGTTTGGGGATCGCGCCGTTGTAGGCGTACCAGATATTGCCGCTGGTATCGGCGTACATCACGTTGTGAAAGACCAGAGCGCGGCGACCGATGGCTGCCTGAAACTCATTCAGGTTGTTGGCCTTTGCCATTTCGTAGAACTGACGCGGCAGTCCGCCTTCGGCAATTTTGGCCGCGGCGATGGAATAACCCTGCTTCCCTGACTTGATGAACACCGGACCGTGCCGTGTCTTCAGGCAGTCAATTTCGCGTTCCACCAACTTGTCGCCCTGTTTGATTTTGAGCGTTTCCTTCCACGCAGTAGCTTCCTGCCAACCGTCATCCGTGCGGTACTTGTTGTCGTTGTCAGCGTGGTCGAATTTTTCGATATACACATCAACAATGTCGGGGTAGTTGACTGTCAGGCTCCAACCCAGTGTTTCGTTGTGCCCGGCAAAGGGGAACATAAACGTACCATAGGCAAAACCTCCCGAGATGTTCAGGCCTTCGTCGCTGTGCAAATGACCTTCGTAAACTTCGTGCAACGGAATGTGCGGGTTGATGAACAACATCGCGTTTCCCGACTTGCTGCGTGAGGGACCGATGGCCCACATGTTGGAACCGTCCTCCGGCATTTCCTTTGCTTTTTTGTTTTCGGGCGTCCGCGCCGTTGCGGCCCGATTCAATTCGGCATACTCGGGGCTCAGCGTCAGCGCGGAAATGCTCATGCTCCGACCCGCAGCCAGGACATGCCACGGTTCAAATCGCTTGATTGTCAGCGGATCGGTGTCCGGATGATTGATTGCGTAGAAGTTCAGGGCATCGGCATAGGCGATCAGCAACTTTTTGAATTCCGCGTCACAGTTTTCGTACTCGTTCCGGGCATGCTTGTTGACTTCAAACAGTCGCATGGCGCGATCCGACAGGAACGCCTGGGCTCCAATCAGCTCTGTCATGCGACCGGTGCCGGTCAACAGAGACCGTTGAATTTTTTGAAACTCGTCCTCGGCGCGAGCATAGGTGAACCCAAAAACAACACTGGCGTCAGTGGGTCCGTAGACATGCGGCACACCGTAGGTGTCCCGGTGGATCGTGACTGAAGCCGCCATCGTGCGGGCCCGCGCCAGTTCGGATTCGGACATGCGTTGCGACTGACCGGGCAAGGGAACCGAAATCACCACCAACAAGACCGCTGCCGCGGCACCAGGAAAACGACTCATGCTGTTACCAAACAATAGAAATTGGGCTAAGGGTTTCAATGCAGACGCAGGTGATACCCGCAGACCATGACGGGTGTTTCATTAGAGGTGGTTTGCGTGTTTACAGCAAAGCCCGCCTGCGTTGGCCCGAACATTCGCTAAACAGATCCGGCTAAGTCCGGATTAAACCGTAAATCCCTGCCCAAACTATCAATGTTGACGCGGCACTAGGCACATTGTCCGACGACCAGCGTAATATTCTGGCCGCCGAATCCGAAGCTGTTGTTGAGCGCGATATTGCATTCGGTTTCGCGAGCTTCGTTGGGAACGTAATCCAGATCGCAATCAGGATCGGGATTCTCGTAGTTGATCGTTGGTGGCAGTACGTTATCGCGAATCGCCATCAGACAAACGATCATCTCGGTAGCACCGGCGGCGGCAATCAAATGACCCATCATGCTCTTGGTGCTGGATACCGGCACGTTCATCGCATTGTCTCCGAAGACACCGCGGCAACTGCGGGTTTCCACGCGATCATTCACGGTTGTACTGGTGCCATGAGCGTTGACGTAATGAACATCATTAGCGTTCAACCGGGCGTCGGCGATCGCCATGTTCATACAGGCAATCGCGCCGCGTCCTTCGGGGTGAATGTCGGTGATGCGGTAAGCGTCTGCCGTGGAACCATAGCCTAGCACTTCGCCGTAAATGTGGGCCCCGCGTTTTTTGGCGTATTCGTATTCTTCCAACACTACCATGGCGCTGCCTTCACCCAATACAAAGCCATCCCGTTTGAGATCGAACGGTCGGGAGGCTCCCGTCGGGTTGTCGTTGTTTGTAGACAACGCGGTCAACAGATTGAAGCCTGTCACGCCGAACGGATGAATCATGCTGTGCGTGCCGCCGGACAGCATGACCTCGGCTTCCCCGCGACGAATGATTTCGGTGGCTTCGCCGATGGCCTGGCTACTGGCGGCGCAAGCGGTCAAACAATTGGCATTGGGCCCCTGGGCGTTAAACATGGCAGCCATATGACCGACCGGCATGTTCGGTTCCTGTTCCAGTTCCAAAACCGGATTCAGGTATTCCAGTCCCTTGTTCATGAATTTGACGATGTCCAGATTTCCTTCGTCATCCAGACCGGCGGCCATCATGGTTGCAAAGCTGATAAAGTCCTGGTTGCCTTCGCCGCTGCCCATGTACACGCCGAAGCGACGCGGATCCTTGATGGAGTCCAGCACGCCGGAACTGGCGATCGCCTGTTTGGCCGCGCCGGCCGCGAACTTGGTATGACGGCCACGGAATTTCCACAGGTCAGGATCTTCACC
>JBPCVB010000537.1:0-2834 GCA_051010855.1 Pirellulaceae bacterium
GACTCAAACAAAAAGCCAGTAAAAAGGTGAGAGTGATGACCCGGCTATTCTGCGTACCAGTTTTGATTGTTCTGTTAGGCGTTTGTGTCGTGCCTGTGATCGGTCAGGATGATCAATCTGTTAACGAAATTGAGGATTCGTGGAAGCACTTGTCGCGACGCTCGATCGATGGAATCGTCGCCGCGTTGCGAATGACTCAGGAACCCGATGACGTGGTGGCGTTTTTGCAGGATCACCTGGTGACGGTGGAAATGAACGAAGAGAAATTCGCCCGTTTGCTGGAAGATCTTTCCAGCGATGATGAGGCGACCTGGGAAAATGCTTATCGTGAATTTGAATATCACGATCCTCGTCTGCTGGACGACATTGAGGTAGTATTCGAGCGGGCGCCCCGCAATCCGGCTCACAACCGAATGGCTGGTATTCTGTCCAACTTTCCACTCACGTCATTTAAAGACGAACACATGCAGAGCCAATTCTTTGGCGCTCCCGTTGTCCTGGATCGATCGGCCACTACTGGCCATTATCGTTTTGTGCGTAACGGACCCGCTGGCAGGAGTACGTCCTGGAGTGCCCGGTACGATTTGAGCGATTGGGAGAACGGACCGGGCTGGCAGCGGAAGACTGACTGGAACAGGGCCGTTCGCGCCATTTTGGTGCTCGACCAGATTAACACTCCGGCGGCCCAACAGGTAATTGAGCGGATTGCGTCCGGGCATGAGAAAGCACCGCCAACGGTGACGGCCCGACGTGTGCTGGACGATTCGAAATCAAATGGCGAACCGGGACTGTCCGATTGCTGGGATCGGCTAATGAGTCCGGGTAATGAAGCGATCGTTGCGGCCTTGAACATGGCCGGGCGTCCTGATGAAACGGTCGAATTCCTGGCCAACGTATTGGAGCCGGTTGAATTGAGCGAAATGCAATTCAATTCGCTGGTGACCGAGTTGGGCAGCGACGACGAGGCAACATGGCAAAGTGCCTTTGGGGAGCTCAAGTTTCGTGACCCCCGATTGCTGAATGACATCGAATCCATCCTGGCCAGCGTCCCGCACAATCCCGAACGGCTGCGCATGATTGGGGTACTCTCGGGATGGACGCTGGAAACGTTGTACGATCGTGATGCAAAGTTTGATGACGAAGAAGAAATTCGCTGGTCCCGGCTGGACGAGGAGCAAATCCGATTTGAAGTGGGCGACGAAACATGGGTTATCTGGGCCAAACCCAGTCGCCAGCTGTTTTTGAATGCGGCGATCAAGCCACAGTGGAAACGGGTGGCAGATGCCGTCGCCGTCCTCGAACGCATTGGGTCGTTACAGGCCATCAGTCTGATTGAGGATATCGCTGCCGGTGACGAAGATGCCCCGACGACCAGCCTTGCGAAACAAGTGCTGGCTCGTATTGGCGATCGTTAGGCACCTTGCAGAATCTTCCTAACGGGTCATCATCCCTGTCATGACGACGCCTCAAGAACGCCGCGACGAGCTGGCCGAACAGTACTTTGAATCGATACCGTTTGAGCCGTATCCAGTACAGCAGGAAGCCTTGCTGGCCTGGTTTACCAACGAACAGGGTGTGCTGGTTTGCGCACCGACGGGCACTGGCAAGACGCTGATTGCCGAGGCCGCGATGTTTGAGGCTTTGCATCTCGGTCGGACCGCCTATTACACGACGCCGCTCATCGCGCTGACGGATCAAAAGTTCCAGGAGATGCAGGCGGCCGCTGTGCGCTGGGGATTCTCGGCCGATCAGGTCGGCCTGGTGACCGGCAATCGCAAGGTCAATCCAGATGCCACCGTGTTTGTGGTCGTGGCCGAGATTTTGCTCAACCGGCTGTTGCATCCTGAAGCATTTGATTTCAGTCAGGTGTGGGCCGTGGTGATGGATGAGTTTCACAGCTTCAACGATCCGGAACGCGGCATCGTGTGGGAGTTCGGTCTGGGGCTGTTGCCGCGACAGGTTCGCACGCTATTGTTGTCAGCTACCGTCGGCAACTCGGCGGAATTCACGAGTTGGCTTCGAACGCGACACAACCGGAACCTGCAACTGGTGCAGGGAGATGAGCGCAAGGTACCTCTGTCCTTTGAATGGATCGAAGACCAGCTGCTGAACGAGCAAGTCGAAAAAATGTTGCACCAGGACGATGCTCTGCGACGCACGCCCGCCCTGCTCTTTTGTTTCAATCGCGAATTGTGCTGGACCGTCGCCGAACAGCTCAAGGGCAAACGCGTCGTTGACGATCACCAGCAAAAACAGATTGCTGCGGTACTCGAACAACATGACTGGTCTCTGGGCGCTGGACCCAAACTCAAGCGTATTTTGATGCGCGGGGTCGGCGTACATCACGCGGGTGTCCTGCCACGGTATCGCCGGATTGTCGAGTCGCTGTTTCAGGACAAATTGCTGTCCTTTTGTGTTTGCACCGAAACACTTGCCGCCGGAATCAACTTGCCAGCCCGCAGTGTCGTCCTGCCCACGCTACTGAAGGGACCGCCGGGCAAGTTAAAGCTGATCGAGCCCTCTTCGGCACATCAAATGTTCGGTCGCGCAGGTCGTCCCCAATTCGACGATCGCGGCTATGTGTTTTCACTGGCTCATGAAGACGATGTCAAAATTCTCCGCGCCCAGGAAAAACTCAATCAGATCCCCGAGGACACCAAAGACCCCGGGCTGATGAAAGCCCGCAAACAACTGAAGAAGAAAATGCCCAAACGACGCGAGGGCGTGCAGTATTGGAACGAGCCACAGTTTCGGCAGTTGGTCGGTGCGCCACCTGCCAACCTGGCAAGTCGCGGCGGGCTCCCCTGGCGGCTATTGGCGTACATGCTGGATAT
>JBPCVB010000538.1:0-4608 GCA_051010855.1 Pirellulaceae bacterium
GGAAGAGCAGGATCACAAACTGGGTGATGCCATTCGCATCGGTGCCGAAGAAGGGATGCAGGACTTTACGATGAGTCTCAAGAACCTGGTCGATGAGGAATTGATTGACCGACCGACGGCATTCCAGGTAGCGCCGAATCGGGATGCGCTAAAAATGGCCCTCAAGGGCATCAATGTTTCGCAGCCTGGAATCCTTTAATGACACCACGTTTGGTCGCGCTGGTCGCGCTGTTAGTTTCCTGCCTGGGTTTTGGCGAATCCTTGCTGGCGGAGGATGCTCTGTCGGCAACCGATTCAATGTTCCAGCCTGCCGTCATCGCCCCCCTGGCTCAAACCAACGATGTGTGGCCGGCCTATCCGACCAGTGGTGGCGAACATGACATTGTGCGTGGACCTGGCGGTTACTTCAGCCTGCTCAAATTGATCCTGATCGTGGTGGTCTTTCTGGTCTGGGTGCGACTGACCGACTGGATGAATCGGGACGCCCTTCGATATGCCGAGCACACCGGACAGAAGGCTGAGGTCTGGAACCCATTGGCGATTTTTACGTTTGTGGCTGGTTTCATTGCGGTGCTCAGCATCCCGCAGTTCCTGGCGGGTTTTCCGGTTTACGTGGCGACCACGTTCTTGCCGTGGGGCATTTACCTGATGCAACGCAAGGGCCAGATTCCGGAAGAAGCCAAAACGGGTGAGTTATTCGCGGAAGATGTCACTATTTCGACCGCCGTGCCGATCACGCTGAAAGCGGCGGGCAACTCGCGGGATGAGGCGCAAGGGAATTTGATTCGCGCGCGGCAATCGCCGGTGTTTGAACAGACCAGTCAGATGCTTTACGACGCGGTACAAAATCGGGTCGAGCAAATTTTGCTGGACTTCACTCGCGAAAGCGTCGCACATCGCATTCAGGTCGATGGACTGTGGCACCAGATGCCACCACTGGATCGGGAAACCGGTGACGCCATATTGTGGACCTTGAAAACGTTGGGGAATTTGAACCCCGCCGAACGACGTCAGTCACAACGTAACGTATTTCAAGCCAAGGCGGGCCGGGAAAAAGTCGAATTCGAAATGATCACCCAGGGTGTTAAAACCGGCGAACGAGCGTTGCTTAAAGTACAACGCGAAGCCAGTCTGAAACTGGAATTGCCAAGCCTCGGCATGTCACCTGGCATGCAGGAAAAATTGATTGAGCAGGTGGCATCCGCCGGCATGGTGATCATTTCGGCACCCGCAGGACAGGGCCTCACGTCGACCTGGCAAGCCGTGTTGAATGGGGCGGATCGGTTTACTCGTGACTTCGTCGGCGTGGCCGACTTCGACGACCGTGAGACCGAACGGGAAAACGTGGAAATACAACGCATCGATTCGCGTCAGGGCCAATCGGCTGCGGATCTGTTGCCCCGGATGATTCGGAAACAACCCAACGCGTTTGTGATGCCAAAAATCGCGGATCAAAAGACGCTGGACATCCTTACGCATCAAGCTGTCAATGAAAATCGATCGGTGATCACGAAGGTCCTGGCCGGCTCCGCCGCCGAAGCCGTGCTCCGCCTGATGACGCTCAGTGGTGATCGCAGCCAGTTCACTCGCAGCGTGAATGCGGTTACGTGCCAGCGACTGATCCGCAAATTGTGCGACAAATGCAAACAGCCGGTGCAAGCCAATCCGCAAGCGGTGAAGCAGATGGGAGGTGACCCAAATGTGCACCAGGTGTTGTACAAGGATTACCAGTTGCCGCCCGTAGAACATCGCGTTGACGCGGAAGGCAAACCGGTTCATATGGAACCGTGTGCGGCCTGTTCGGGAATTGGTTTTAAGGGACGCACCGCCATTTACGAACTGTTACTGGTCAATCAGGCAATGCGTGATGCCTTGATCAAGAATCCCAAATTGGAAATCATTGGTCAGGTGGCACGCCAACAAGGCAACCTGACGATGTTGCAACAAGCTTACCGAGCCGTCCTGGAAGGCCGTACATCGATGCCCGAGGTGCAACGCGTCTTTCAGGTCAGAAAATAAATCGAACTTTTATGTCTGAAGAAGAACTACAAGCCATACCGCTGGACAATCTGCCGCCGCTGAAATTCGAAGCAGCCGGTGATACTGCCGACTTGCGGGAAGCCAATTTGCAGGCCGTGATGCCCTCGCCCGGTTTCCCGCACGCCGTGCTGATGATCGCCGATGCCATTACCAAACGCTCGGACCTGATTCTGATGGACTTTAGTCAGCAACAGTGTGCGGTGCGTTATCAAGTAGATGGCATCTGGTACAACATGCCACCGCTGTCGCGGAGCGTGGGCGATTATATGCTGGCCTCGATAAAGCAACTGGCGGGTCTGGACTACCGCGAACGACGTGCTCGTCAGGTTGGCAAATTCACGGCCGAATATTTGCGCAAGAAACACAAATGCGAACTGACCTCGCAAGGTGTGCAAACCGGCGAGCGAGTGGTGCTGACCATCGATCGAGAACGTCCGCCCACTGAAAATCTCGAAGATATCGGCATGCGGCCGGGAATGCGCACACAACTGATCGATATCATGAACGAGCCGGGAGGCCTGGTGCTGTTTAGCGCCTTGCCCGGCGATGGTTTGTCCACGACCTGGAAAGCCGCTCTGCAATCGACCGATCGATTCATGCGTGACTTCGTCGTGATCGAGGAAAAGTCCCGGGTTGAGCCCGAGATCATCAACGTCGAGTCGGTTACGTATGACAAGTCGACGGGCGAGACGCTGGACAATGTGTTACGCAGCGTGCTGCTTCGCGAACCGAACGTCGTCGCGATGACGGACCTTTCCGATGCGGCTACGCTCAATCACCTGATTTATCTGACCAACTCCCGCGACCTGACCACGATTTCAAGGTTGCACGCAAAACATGCTGTGGAAGCGGTGATGCGAGCCCTGATGATGAAACCGGATGTCGAGGGTTTCGCTCGCGCTTTGAAAGCGGTTGCCGGTCAACGCGTGGTGCGGCTGCTCTGCAAAACATGTCGACAGCCCTACCAGCCGAATCCAAACTTGTTAGCTCAACTGGGGCTTCCGGCATCGCGGGTTCCTGTGTTGTATCGCCATTTTCAACCGACGCAGGAAGAGATAGTGGACGCCAGCGGTCGGCCAATCGAACTGGAACCGTGTGAAAGCTGCGGCGGTCCGGGCTATTTTGAACGATCGGGCATTTACGAATTACTGGTGGTCGACGAGCGATTCCGGCAAGCCATGCTGGATCCGCAACCGACCGTTCAGAAGTTGGCCCAGGCCGCGGCCCAGTCGGGTCACATCTCATTGCGAGACGAAGGGATCGTGATGGTTGCCCGCGGCGATCTGTCGCTGGACGAACTGCAACGGGTTTTAAAGAAATAACCGGAACGAGAAAGGTCTATCGGTTTCATATGACTACGGGTCTTACTATCGCCGCCTTTGTGTTAATCCTTGTCGGCACGTGGTTCCTGGGATTCTGGAACAACGTGATCACCTTTGTGAACACGGTGCTGGCCGCGATCTTCGCGTCGAACTATTTTGAACCATTGGCAGATGCAATCGATGGTGGGCAGAGCTCGTACACCTATTTGCTGGACTTCGTTAGTCTGTGGCTGCTGTTTTTCGCCACCTTCGCCATCTTGCGAACCGCCACGGACATGCTCAGCAAGCATCGGGTGCACTTCGACAAGTGGCTGGAATTGACCGGACGAACGGTCTTTACGCTGGCAACCGCCTGGGTGTTTGTCTGCTTCATGCAATTTTCCTTTCACACCGCCCCGTTTCCTCCCGGCGAAGGGAATTTTCAGGCCCGGCCGAACAGCGTCAATTTTGCGGGCGCTCCTGACCGTTTGTGGCTGGGCTTCTTACAGAGTCGCTCAACAGGTGCCCTGGCATCTACCTTGCCTGCGGATTACGATACCAGCCAATTGCACCCCTCCGACCGCGATTCAGGTGTGATGGTTTTTGACTCCAAAGGTGACTTTATTTACAAGTACCATCACCGTCGTCTAAAACTTTCGCAGCAGGAAGCATTACGGGTCCAGCGTTAACATGAATCGAACCCTCTTTCGAAACTCGTGAACAAGTTTAGCGAATACGACAACCAACTGGACAAGGAACTGGACTACAAGCCGGTTTACAAGCAGGCTATTTTGGCCCTTGTCCTTAGCCTGGCCTGTGGACTGACACTTGCTTTTCCAGGATTGATTTTCCTCAACGTAGCGGTCGTCGGGTTGGCGATCTTTTCCATTTCGAAAATCTCCGGGTCCGGACAATTCGTTGGCTTAAAGGTCGCGCAATTGGCCCTGTTAATTGCGGTCGGGACCGCCGCCTTTTCGCTGTCGCACAATCTGGGACGAACCTGGTACCTCAATCGTGTTGCCAAAGCTCATTCGCTGATCATCGCCCACTTGATGATGGAAGGACGATATCCTGAAGCTTTCGAGTACACCGTTTCACCCCGTCGGCGGCAGCCCCAGGGCACCGACCTGAACCAGTACTACGAGATTCCGGAAAATCCCGACAAACCGCCGCCGAGCATGGAGTTGTTGATATGGCTTGACCAACCTCCCATCAATATCATCGAAAGGGATCGACGTCAGGGGACTCTGACAAAGCTGGGTCACGG
>JBPCVB010000539.1:0-3360 GCA_051010855.1 Pirellulaceae bacterium
GGGAATTGGGAGCCTGGGGCGGTGGCGAACACGATTGGGGCGTTTGCGGCATCGTCGCCGGGCGAACAGGCGGCAAGCCATTTTGCTGCAGCGCATGTACGTGATTCGCGTTGAATAACAGGCTGGCAGACAGGGCAGTCACGCCACATGCCACCAGACGACGGGCAATAGAAAATCCGTTCGGTTGCATCCTTGCACCTCGTTCGGGTTCACGGGTTCCTTTTCGGCGCACACTGTCCAGGGAACGTTCAATCAAGTCAATGCGAACCACTGGCCAGCAGGCCCGCGCAAAACGGCAGGCCTTGATATCTCGCGCAAATCCCCAATTCCGCCGAAGTAACCCGAAAACCCATGCATTGCGTTGCTGTCGTATCTTCGCTGAAAACTTGTCCAGATATCCGGCAAACGATAGCATATCCATGGGGCGGGCATTTCAGTTTGCTGGTGAAGTTTTATGAAACTCCTTTTCGGCACTGCGTTGGTCATGTTCCTCATTCTGGGACCATCGACAGTAGCAAGCGCCCAACTCACCGATTCGGCCCGTGCCACGATCGACCAGCTGCTCAATACCACCTGGGGCGGCGGAGTCGACGAGCAACGTGCCGGTGAATCCGCTTACCGTAACTGGCAAACAACGACTGCCTCATCCAACGCCTACGTTGACTGGGCCTACGTGCTGAACCGTGTTGAATATGACAAGTACCGTGAAGCAGCCCGTGTCGCGGAGAGCTTGCCAGAATTGTTGCCTGACAGTCTCGACGCCAGGTATGCACAGATCTGGCTGACGCTAATGACGGGCGAAGTCAATCGTGCATTGCTGCAAATGCAGGAACTCAAAACCCTGTTACTTGCTTCCAGTCCTGATGAGGTCACACGTTTCAAGTTCTATTCGCGGCTGGGAAGACTGTACGCCTACGCTGAAGGCCCAGGGCAGAAATCCTCGCGAGACACGACGCTGCAAGATACCCTGTCCGTGATTACGGATGGTCTGGACGACGTGGACTTTGGCCAGTTCCAAAATCAGCGTCAGCAAGTAACTCAACAGTACGCGAGCTTGCTGAACGAAAAGGCCTCCAATGTGGCGTTGCTGGAACAGGAGCAGCAAGCGGAAACCGACTCCAAGCGACAACAGATCGCCATGGACAACCAGGAGATGTCGGCGCGGCACGCCGAACTGTCGGCCGAAGTTAACGCCATCAGCGATCAGGTCAATGCCGAGGTCAGTAAATTGCGACAGGCGGCCGCGCCTGTGGAAGCGGAATTGAGGCGGCTGGACCAGGAGATCGCCCTGTTGAGATCGACGATATCCCGAATTGCCACCGATGTTGCCATCCTCGAAAACGATGCTTTCTATGCAGAGGATCCGTACTGGAAAGCCCGTCTATTAGATCGGGCAGCTCGCGCACGCAGCGACCTGTTTCGATACCAGAGTGATTTGGGAGTGCTGGAATCGCAGTATGCTTCCGTTTTGGCAGAACTGGACGCATTGAACGGCCGGGCAGCGTCGGTTCAGGCAGCCGCCAACGACCAGATTGCCTTGCGCGAATCGGAAGTCGACGAAATGCGTCGACAACTGCGTCGAAACGATCGGGAACTGAATCGGCTCGACCGACCGCGTGCCCGCACTGGTTATGAACATAATATGAATTCACGGACCAACCACCTGCCTACGTACGACCCCTTTCCCACGGACGAATTGCGGCAGCAACTGTTGAAAATATTGGGCTAGGGCCTGGAGGAGTGGGCGAGGCTGCCCCCGGCTCGCTTTTCAGGACTTGCGGAACCCGGCATCGGCCAGCATCTGCGCCAGTTCATCCATCGGCAAACCGACGACGTTTGACGCGCTGCCCTTGCGAATCGTGACCCAATCGATGCCATCCTGGTAACCAAAGGCCCCTGCCTTGCCCTGCCATTGACCGCTGTCCAGATATTCCTCGATTTGGCGGTCGGTCATGCGAGCCATTTCCAGTTCGGTAGTCACCGTTTGCGTCGACTTGTGGTCATCGGGGCGTCGCCACAAACAGACGCCGGTATGCACAAAGTGAACCTGGCCGCTTAGCTGTTCCAAAATTCGTCTGGCATCGGCGCGATCGTGTGGTTTGCCGAGAATTTCGCCCCGACATTCGGCCAGAGTATCGGCCGCCAGCACCAGGCCGGATTCGGTACGGGCAGCAACATTGGCCGCTTTTTGAAATGCCAGGGCGGCCACAAGTTCACGAGCCGACAATTGTTCGCCGGGAACTGTCTCGGCACCCTCGTCAGGCGGCGCGACATTGAATTGATAGCCGGCTTCAGCGAGGAGCTGGCGGCGGCGAGGCGATCCGCTGGCGAGGATCAATTGCATGGGAATTCCCGGGAACCGGTTGTTGGGATAGTTTTCCGCGTCGTGATGGTAATAATCGGGCCATGGGACAGCCGCGTATATCTGTGATCCACGAAGATAATCACATCATCGTTGTAAACAAACCACCTTTGTTGCCTACGATGGGGGTCGCTGCCGAAGAGCCGTCGGTGGTCAGTCAGGTCAAGCAGTTTCTCAGGGACAAATACGCCAAGCCAGGCAACGTCTACGTGGGCGTCGTCAGTCGGCTGGATGCGTTTACCAGCGGGTTGCTGTTGTTGACGAAGACGTCCAAAGCGGCCGCTCGGATGACGCGACAGTTTCAAAAAGGCGAGGTAAAAAAGTCCTATTCGGCGATTCTCGAGGGGCGTTTGATGGAATCGACCGGGCAACTCGTCGACTGGGTCGCCAAGAATGACCAACGACGTCGCATGGAGGTCGTTTCCGAGCAGAGTTCCGGGGCCAAACGAGCGGAACTGACCTGGGAAGTCCTCGGTTGGCAACGCGAGTTAACACTGGCGCGGATCGAGTTGTTGACTGGTCGCAAGCATCAAATTCGGGTGCAATTTGCCCATGCCGGAACACCGGTCATGGGGGATCGAAAATACGGTGGTGCCGCAGCGTTCTCCCACGGAATCGCCCTGCACTCGACACGCCTGGGATTTGTCCATCCGGTCAGGCAGGAAGCAATGGATTTTCATGTTGATCCGCCCGAACACTGGAATTTGCAGCGTTTTACGAGCAATTGACAAAACGATTCGGTACGTTTGCCCGGCAAATAGGTTATCTTGGAAGTAGCCACCGGTTTTCCCCCTCGCCATCCGGCCGGCTGGCTGCCGACCATCTCCTCCTCCAGCAGTCGTTCTGAACCGTTGAGTACTCAAGGCAACGTATTCCGCGAAGCGGCCCTGCAAAGCAAGCTGGTTACTCCGCAGCAATTGCGCGAGGCCATGACGGGAGTTGTGCGCAATGTCGGCCGCTCGATGACGGTTGACGAAATCGATGACAAGCAACTGGCT
>JBPCVB010000540.1:0-2784 GCA_051010855.1 Pirellulaceae bacterium
GCCCATCCATGGCTTCCTGGGTCACCTGGTTGGGATGCACCAGAACGATCTCACCGTCTCCCACATCTACACCGCTGTTGATCACGCCTTCGATCGAGGTCTTCTTGCCATTCAGTTTGCTGACCCGTGACTCGCGTTCCAGATTGATAGCTGACCACGCCATATACCAGGTGACCACACTGGCGACCGCAACAATACCACATGTAATCCAGAATCGATGGCGGTACATGCCTTCGAGGATTGGTTTGATTTTGTCCATGTTTGCTTGACTCCGTCTGATCTGGCTGGATCAGGTGATTTGGTCGAATTGTCGTTGAACTGAAAGGTTTTGGCGGTGGTGTTGTTTCGTTATTGTTATCCGCCCTCACCACTGTCATCCGGTGTGGCTGGCTGGCTGTTGTCATCAGGATTGCCAGCTTCCGGTTGATTGGGATCCGGGGCTGGATCCGATGAGTCGGCAGCTGGTTGGGTGGACTGGTCTGCCGCAGCGTCATCCTGAGTGGCGGGTTCCTGCGAATCGTCAGGTGCAGCCGTTGACTCTTCAGGATTTTCCTCGACTGCCGGTGTCACAGGAGTTTGGTCGTCGGCAGGGACATCGGCTGGCTGGGTCGGATTCTCGGCCGCTTCCTTCGCCTCTTCGGCCAACCGGTCCGCCTTGGCCTGGTCGCGGTCAGCGGGCGAGGTCGGAATGAAGAGCATTTGCACGATAAAATCGTATTGCCGAACCGTAAAGAACTCCTGCACTTCCGTTTCGGCGGACGGGTCATCCTGTGGAGGATTGGCTCCACTGTCCTGTTCGCCACCGCCACGTTCTCCTCGTTCGTCTCCGGCATCATCGCTGGTTCGTTCACGACCCTCGACACCGAAATTGGGATTGGGAATCTGAACGGTCACGTCATTTTCCATGACGAGTGTCGGATAATAGACGCCGACATCCTGCATCTGGTAATCCTCCATCGCGCCGGCAGCGTTCACGAGTCTAACGGTTCCATACTTCAATTCGTTAAGCATACGTTCACGAACAAATTCATAGCCGTGAATCGAGAGGTCACGTTTTTCCTGACTGTTGAAAAAATGGTGTCCCTGAATTTCGACGACAAATCCGGGCCCGCTGATCTCGTATTCCACAGCGGTCTTATTCGCGTATTTGGACCGCTTCTTCTCGCCGGGTTTCGGTGCCACAAACTGCCCCTGCTGAATGCGGTGAGCGTCCAGCAAACCGGGAGTCTGGGTCCATTTTACGACATCGTCAAAGAACTTGGTCTCGATATGGTCGATGTAGAATTCCTCGCGATCCACAAAAGGAATTTCGTCCGGATTGGCGACCGAGATCAATTTGCCCTCCTCGTCAATCATGCGCGGATCGCGGGGCAGCAACTGGTCCATGGCTGACAGGAATTCGGGCCAGGCGGCCTGGGTCTCGGAAGCCTCTGACAATTCCGCGGAGATGGCGTTGATACGACCCAGCAACGTGGATTGTTCTTCGTCTCTTATCTTGAACCCTCCACTATCCCGTACCTTGTCATCCACTTCGTCGGTGGCCTGTTTCCAGCTGACACCGTTCAGGGCGAATTCTTCATTGACGCCCCACCAACGCTGGTTGGCGAAGAAGTAGCTAAACAGCAAGGCCAGCATCAACAGGCTGACCGAAGCCAGCACCCACGGCTTCTTGGCCCGAATAATCCGCTCGTTGACGAATTCCACAGGCAGCAGGTTGGTTTCGATGCGGGCCTTGTCCAGTCCCTGCAAGCACAGACCGTAAGCCGGTGCGAAGCTCAGGATGTTTTCCTTGAAGACTCGTTCGTCCACGACCGGTCCCTGCAGCTTTTCATAGGAACCGATTTTGGCGATGTCCATTTCCAGCTGCTTGTTCAGATATTGCCGCAGACCGGGCAGCAGGGCGGCGTTGCCCAGCAACACAATCCGTTCCAGGTTGGCGTTCTTGTCCATCCCGGCGTAGTAGGCCAGCGATCGATCGATTTCCTTTTTGAGATCGTTAAACACGCGACGCATGGCCTGGAATACGGTCTTGGGGTCTTCGGCCTGGCGGGCATTGCGTTTCAGGTGTTCCGCCTTGGCGTGTGTCAGCTTCAGTTCGCGGGAAAGTTCCTTGGTGAAGTGATTACCGCCGATCGGGATGTTCCGCAGCCACAGCTTGACGCCGTTAGTCACGATCAAGTCAGTTGCATCGGTGCCCATCGACAGGATGACAATCGAATCGGGCAGATTGTCCATATCGATTTCGCCTTCAGGGATTTCCGGCAACACTTCACGGCATACCACGTTTTGTGCGGCGAGTGGCGACAGCTGGACGAGATCGATTTCAATATCCTTGCGCAGGAAAGGCTGCAATGCCGAATAGACCGTGTCACGCTTGATCGCGAACAAGCCGACCTCGGCGTCCACAATCACGTTGTCCATTTCGGTTCCGCCCAATCCTTGCCAGTCCCAGATCACGTCCTCGATGGGGAAAGGAATTTGCTGGCGGACTTCATATTTAACGATTTCCGGCAAGGTGCGGGAATCTACCGGCGGCGGCTTGAAGAAGCGGGACAGACCGGACTGGCCGGCAACCGTCATGCCCACATAATCGCCGCGCAGGTCGTTGCGGCTGAGAAACGTGTCCAGCGCCTCATTGACCAGCGACTCCTCGTCGGCATCGGGCAAACTAAGCGCTTTTGGATACTCAATAAAGTCGTACGAATCGGCGACGACGTCGCCTTCATCATCGATATGGCAGCGCAATGCCTTCAGTGCACTTACGCCAATATCGATCCCCCAGAC
>JBPCVB010000541.1:0-5320 GCA_051010855.1 Pirellulaceae bacterium
ATCCTGGCAAACAATCAGGGCACCGGCGACTAGTCCAGATGCGAAAGATCGATGACACGGCCACCGCTATTTCTGCGTCGTGATGTCGAGCTGCGCCAAACCCACAGAAACAATCCACCGACCAGCACCAGCAACGCCACCCAGAACCAGGCAATCAATGAACTGACACGTTGCACGGCCTGCTCATCGGTTTCCAGCAAAACAGCTTGCGAACCGATGCCGAAAAACACGGGATTGGGTCGACGCAAATCCGCCGAGACCTCGCGAGTGGCTGCCGTTTTGTGAATCCACGTCTTGATAAAAAACGCCGGAATCGACCACTGGCTGGTGGCGTCGACCGACTGCCTGCCGGCACCAAAATCACGCAACGTTTCGGGCAAATCGAACAGCAACAACGTGACGCCATAGCTGCCATAGATGAGGACTTCACCCGATTGGTCCTTGAGACGAAAACCCTGATTGCCCAAAGGAACGTACAGGTCGACATGGTAATACGTGCCGCGATCGAGCATTGCGCGCAAGGAGTCCGACTGAATCTGCACCGGAGTGATACGTCGGATCCGGCCCGTCAGTTCCACCAGGTCGCCGGCAAATTGCTCGGGATTTTCCAGTAGTTGCTTTAAGTCAGGAGGCTGGCCACGCGACAGTGGCGGGTCCGATTCCATGTGCAAGACCGCTCGCGCCGTCTGTTCGAACAGTTCGCGTTCAAACATGGTGAAGGCCTCGAAGGATCGGTTGATGATCATGTCACCCTCTCCCAGGTCCAGGCCGTGCCGAGCCAGCCATAACTGGCCTTCGCCCACTTCCAGCTTGTCGTTTAGCTGATCGGGGTACCAGCGCACACGCAAAGCCACAAAAACGGGCACGCCGTCGTTGCGAACCGTGACCAGAATGCCGCGTGTCGCAAATGGCTCGGTCAATGCCGGATCGCGTCGCCAGACTTCCGGCACAATCGGAGCGACAACAACCACTTTCCGGTCATCATCCAGCTTGCCTTCCACAACGAACAGTCTTTCGTACGAATAGTCCTGCTGCAGTTGGTCATTGAGCGTAATGTGACTCAGTCCCGTGGTGGTGCCCGATAACTCGAATACGGCACCTGCATATTCGGCAGGCGTGTCGGCTGCCCGATCCAAATCAACCTTTTTCGAAGCAGCCACATACCGCCGCCAGCTGGCGTTTGAAACATTGGGAAGCTGAAATACGAGTTGCATCACCGTCGGCAGCTGGGCAACCACGCTGCGTGAATCTGCCAGTTCATTCCATTGACGAGTGTCGACATCCGGAAACGACTGACGCGCGAGATCGACCTGTGCCATTACTGGCTCAATCGCTAACAGCCACCACAACAGGCAGGGAAGTACGGCCAACCATGAGTTAACCTGGCGACTAGTCCTGCGCATCATCGACGTCCGCCTGACCCAATCGCTTGAGTTTTTCCGAAACTGTTTCGATACGCTGGTCTTTTTCCAGTTCGGCAAATTCCGTTTGCAACTGTTCTTCACGCGGCAAAGCGCGTGTCCGACCACCCAGCGTTGATCGGTACACGGTCCAGGCGATAAGCCCGGCAAGTCCGGCAATCAAACCCAGCGACAACCAGATGACACTGCGGCCAGGCATGCGAAACGAGTTACCTCCCGCCCGATTCGGGTCTGCCGGAATCTCGAGGTTGGCGGTCATTAGCACCGGGGCTACGGCCGCCGCACCGGCGCTGCCGTCAGCATTGAACAAACGGTTCTTGAAAAACCGGGCATTGGCCACCACCGGCTGCTCGGCGGTTTTCATCGTTTCATCAGGACCGCAGCGTAATGACTCGGGCAGCACCAGCGTGTACACGCACCAGGGAAACGAGGATGGATGATCGGGCTTAATCCATACGACATGATACTGTTCGATGCCCAGTGAATTGTGACTGGCCGGTACCCGCTCGACACGCAAGGCAGTGCCCGCCACCAAAATATTTTGACCGCGATACGCCGCGGGTTGGGCGAGCAACTGCGTAACCGATACCTCATTCTGTGTCTGTTTACCGATGGGACTGTCGAACACCGCGGACCACGCGTCAAACCAGGCGTAGGCCTCGCGCGGACGGCTGACCGGAGTACTGTCCTCGATCAAACTCGCGGCACTTTCTGACAGATCGGCTGCGACCTCCTGCAAGGCGTCGCTGGCCAACGACTCATCGAGCTTGTCCTCGATCACGGCGCGCGCGGCCGGTACCACCGACTCGCTCCAGCGATCAACCAGCGGCTGAAACGCTTCGATATCGGCGGCTTGTTCCTGCCACTGCATGTGGTAGTCGCGACGCCAGCGTCGCACGCGTGACCACAGGGGACTGAACGTTGCCGTT
Source organism: Pirellulaceae bacterium (assembly GCA_051010855.1). Classification (GTDB taxonomy): domain Bacteria; phylum Planctomycetota; class Planctomycetia; order Pirellulales; family Pirellulaceae; genus CAJQPP01. Next base: position 2,351 of record JBPCVB010000541.1, read on the forward strand.
GAGCCGGCCGGCGCAGCAGTCTGCCGGACCGCACAGGAAACAAGGGTGAACAAAGTGACTTGTTCGTCTCCATCGAGTCGGCGCAAGACCTTTTTCCAAAACTCCTGTTCCAGTTCTTCGAGAGTTTTCCCGCTGGCGACCTGCCACGACGGATCATCGGCTGACTTGTCATCAGCAATCGCGGGTTGGCGAAAGTCACCTGCGGGTGGCTCCGCACCGTCACCGGCAACTACGCCCGCGGGCACATTGACCTTGTCGAACTTGAATAGCCAATTCCAGCTTTCCGGGCGGCCGGCATAGCTCATGGCCCACAGCACCATCACCAGCATCAGGCACAATATCACCAGACGAAGTCCGGCAGACCCGCCGAGCATCGATCGGGGGGTGGGCGAGAAGTGTCGTCCGGCGGCGGGCCATGATTCATCCCGGTCCGTGTCGTCCCGGTCTCGATCCGGCATACGAAATTTGATTTTGCGGTTCATGTAGCGGGAAACGCGAAAAAACAGGCCACCGCCCCTGGCCCGGTCCAGTCTGCAGGTGCCTCACGATTATAGCGGCCCGCCGAATGAATGAGCATCGGAATTGTAATAACGGATGGCGACGATCAGCAGCAGCTTGATTTCCGCCTGGTCACTGGCTAACCTTTTTACTGTAGTGAATTCGACACTCATTGAAAAAAAGTGCCTCTCACTGCTTACCTCTTTGCCGCTTCCACCTGATACTCGTCTTGCGGCAACATGGCGCAATTGGTGCACCAATTGATGCCGCAACCGATTGATTTCGTCCATCGATTGTTCTACAGGATCCATATATGCGACTTGCGACATTGGTCATTGGTCGTTTGCTGGCAACGATCGTTTTGTTGCTCCCGTTGCCCTTGCTGGCCGAGGAACCCTGTCAGGAATTCCTGGATGCGCTGCGTGAACAACGCATGTTCGACGTTGCCATGGATTACCTCGACGAGATGGAGCAAAGTCCGCTGGCCTCTGAGTCCTTTCGTGAGCGCATTCCGCTGCACAAGGTGGCCGTACTGCTGGATGAAGCCAACCTGATTCGTGACCCGCTGCGTCTCACCAGCCAGCTGGAACAAACCGAACAGGTGCTAACTGAGTTCATCGATGCCGGTCCACGCGCCGAGTTGCTGGCCGAAGCCCAGGAACAACGAGCCCGGATCTTTATGGCACGCGCGGGACGCCTGCTGAAACGCGCCGAATCCGATCGCATCACAGCCGCGCAGAAAAGCGAGCTACAGGAACAGGCCCGCAACTACCTCACGATGGCCGGCGACGCCTATGAGGAAATTCGCCAGCGATTGCGTGACGAACTGACCAAACCCGAGGACCCCCAGAATCCAAACGCCCGAAACGAACGCGAGAGCCTCAGGAACAGGTATGTAGCTACGCGATTGCAATCGCCCCGCGTCAAGGAACAAATTGCGGACTCCTGGGGAGCCGAACACCCCCAATACCGTGAACTGCTGCAACAAGCCGCAGCTGAAAACCTCGAACTGTACAACAAGTACCGCACGCGGCTGAGCGGCATCGACGGTTGTCTGGGTGCCGCCCGTTGTTATCAAAAACTCGGTGAGTCGGAAAAGGCGCTCGGTCACCTGATTGACGTTTTCGAGTTGCCACGAGGCGGGATTCAAACGACCAAGAGACGCGAAGCCGCCTTGATCGCCATCGATGCCTGGAGTGAACTCGATCTGTATCCGATCAATGAAGTCCTGGCACGGCTGCAACCGGTTGTCGTCTCGTTGTCACCGGACTACGCCAGAACTCGCAGCGGCGTCAAGATCCGCATGGCCTTTGCCGAAGCCTGCAAAAAAATGGCCGACCGCATCAAGAACGACGGTCCACGCGACGCCGACGAACGCAAACGCATGGTGACGCTCGAACGTGAAGCAACTCGTATCATGCGCGGCCTGACTCGCACGCCCGGCGACCATCGCAAACAAGCCCAGGAGATGCTGGCCTCGTGGGGCAATAGCGTCGCCATCGATGATGAAGATGAAGACAAAAAACCGCCCGAGACGATGGCGGAAGCCCGTGACCAGGGCAAGGATCTGCAGTTGCGTGTTGCCCAGCTAAAAAATGACCTCGCCAACCGTCGCGATACGCTGGCCCAAACCGGCGATGAAGCTGCAAAACAACAGCAGCAGCAGGAAATTGATCAGCTGGAAACGAAACTGCAGACTGACTCGGACGCCGCCTTGCGGATGTTAGAGCTCGCACTGTCGATGACCTCTGACGAAACCGCCGATGATGACCTGTCCAACTTGCGCTACCTGCAATGCGCCAGCTACTTTCAAAAGGAGTATTACTTCGAGGCGGCCATCATTGGCGAATTCCTGATCGAGAACTTTCCGGACAACTCGGGCACGCGTTCCGCCGCGGGACTGGTTTGCAAGTCTTACTGGCAAATGTATCGCGACGCCGGCAAGATCCCCGGCGGCGGCAGCGAGGCTGCGCGGGACCGCTCCTTTGAATTGCAACAGCTGCAAAAGTATTGCGATCTGACATTCACCAAATGGCCCGCCAGTCGTCAGGCAGAAGAAGCCGGTGTGCTAATGACGCTGGTGTCCCTGTCCAACAACGATCCGGACGCCGCCGACCAGTACCTGGCGCGAATCCCCGAAGATTCACCGACTCGCGCCGCGGTTGTGCTGGAGGTCGGCAACCAGTTGTGGCGCAGCTACGTCCGCGGACAGCGTGACAGCTCACTGAATCAGGACGAATTGATCTCTCTGCGTGACCGGGCGCGCAAGCTGCTGGAAAATGGCGTGTCGTTTTTGGATGCCGATGAGGTGACGGATTATCAGGCTCGCTCGGCCTTGTCGCTGACCGAGTTGTATCTCGATGCCGGGGAAAATGAACTGGCATTGCAACAACTGGAAAATGCGTCGGTCGCGCCACTGGATCTGGTCAAGAATAAACACCCCGCCGCGGAGAACTCCCGGTTCCGCAAGGA
>JBPCVB010000542.1:0-5029 GCA_051010855.1 Pirellulaceae bacterium
ATCCAGTGTCCTTTCTCCTTGCCGGGTCGCAAGTGAAAAACGATTCCGGGCGGGGCACTGACCGCCAATTCCCCGTCTTCAATCAGGACTTCGACATCCCCTTCCGAGTCCTCATCGTAGTAGGTGCCCACCAATTGTTGCATCTCGGATTCGGTGACTTCCCGCTTAATCGATAGTTCTTCCGCACGGGCCGTGCCTTTGGCTGGCACTTCAAACGACTGCCCTGCCTGATGCAGATGCAATCCGATGACATTGCCCGCATCGTCGCGATCGAATGTGACTTTCACTTGCTCGGGCGCGATCTTGAAAGCCCACTTACCCTCGTCATCCGGTTCCAGCAACTCGAATGGCAGTTGGCTGGGTATATCGAGGATGAGTTGGCCGTCGCGTACACGAACTTCAAACTCCTCATTCTCAAACGTCGCAAAATTGGCAACGTACATTCCCACGTACGGCCGGAATTCATCGGGCACTTCGCTGGCGGCCATCGCTTCTTCGGGGTGAATGATCAACTGGTCGATAGCTCCCTCCATCTTGATTACCGTCGTGCCGCCGCGCGATTGGGTGAAAAACAGGATGATCAAATCGCGATCGGGCCACAGCCAGGCAGCGGTTCCATCAGACCCACTATGCCCGATGACCTGCGGAGTACCCTGCTCTTCGCCCTCGGGACGGTACGTGATCATCATCTGTCCATAGTACGCTTTCAGATCGCGGAATTGCGCTGGATAGTCGGCATCGGAGCCCAGCATCTTCATGGGCGAAACAGGCTTGAGAATTCTGTCGATTGCCTCGGGTGAAATGATCTGTCGGCCGTCAACCTTTCCGCCATCGGCAAACATCTGCATGAACTTTGCATAGTCGGTCGTCGTGGAATACACCGTCTGTGAACCCCACGCGCAAGGATAAAAGGCTTCGCCCTTGTCGGTGCTCCAGAATCTCAACCAGCCGTTGGCTCCGCCGAAATAAAGAGGGGCGATCCGGGAAAATCGCTCGTCCTCTGCATCGAATCCGTAGAAAGTTTCGGTCATCCCCAGTGGTTCGATAATCTCGCGGCCCACAAATTCATGCAGTAGCTCGCCGCTGATCTTTTCCACGAGCCGGCCAACGACGTCGGTTCCGATGTCGCTATACCAAAATTTGCTGTCGGGCTCGAATTGCGGACCGGTTTCGCCAGCCTTTGCTACCTGGTCGGCCAGGGTCGGATACTGATCGACTTTGAGCAGGTTGGTCAGAGGCAGACCGGATCGATGAGTCAGTACCTGTCTTACCGTAATACTGCGGGACTCGTCATTATCAAATGACTCAAGGTAGGTGGCGACCGGCTTATCAATGTCCAGCAGGCCACGATCCACGAGGATTTGGGCCGCCACTCCCGTCATCGGTTTGGTCATGGATCGGATATTGCAAATCGTGTTGTTCTCCCACAACCTGTCGTTGTCGCGGTCCAGATCGCCAAACGAATGGTGGTACAGCGTTTGGTCGCCCTGGATGACTAGTAATTCTGCGCCAACGAAGTAGTTCTTTTTCGCGTAACCTTCGACGACCTCCTGCAATGCCTGCAGGGAATGTTCGTCGATGGTCGCTGTATCCGTCTGGCCGAATGCGCGTGATGAAACATGGCAGGCCACCAGACAACAGCAAGCGGCAATGAATAACAGGCGTTTCATGGTTTCTCCGGTGAAAACGGTTTCTCGTTTGAGCTTAGGCGGACGCATCTGATGACTGGAGTTTGCCTCGCAAGAAGTCTACGAGGTTTTCAGAATCATCGGTGCCGATGCGAATCACCTTGTCTCCGGTTTTCGTAACCTTGACGCACTCAAAACCCCACAGGTTGAATGTCCAGCCTCGAAACGGAACGAAGTGAATTCCCCAGCCGTCGATCAATGATGTAGTTCCAGCCTCGACCGAATTGATATCGGCGTACTTTATGGTCGTGCCGAAAATGTTGAGGGGGCCGTAACGAATATCCAGATGATCGCCGCCATCAGACACAGTCAACGTCTGAAAAGACAGGGCCAGCAAAAACATCAAGACTGCCACGACGCCGACGATAATGCTGGGCGCGACGTCAGCGCGAATCTGCCACGCCACCACAAACATAAATGCGGCAAACAGGTAAATCAGGAAATGCAGAGGCGAGTTTTGGACATGTCGGTACATCAGTTCATGACTCAAGGATAGTTCTGACGTTTTACAGGTTGTTTTGCAAAGTTCATGCCTGAACTCCACAGGGACCTGGTGGCGTACGAAGCCGCGTGATTTTACGATTCGGCGCGCGAATTCGCACGTGCCTGACGGATACTGGACGATCCCCGGTGTTTCGCTTAATCGACCTTGCTCCTGAGTAGTTCGAGTTCTTTTTCGATATCTTGCGTTGGCAGTTCGGAAAAGTCTGGCAAGTTCCGCAGGGCTTTCACGGTCGGAAACAGGGCTAGCTGTGGACTCAAGTCCGCGTCCGATTTGATATCCACGTTCACTTGAACATAGCACCCCTGAATCAATCGCCACAGTGCCGCTGCGATTTGACGCGTGGTCTTGTCCGCGGAGTCCGCCAGATCTTTGACCGTCAGATGATAGCCGGGATCCTTGTTGTCCAGATGCACTACTGCCGTCTCCAGCACAAAATCCAGCAGCTCACGTCCCAGTTTGGTGATATAGCCCGGGTGCTCATCGATCGCAGCGGAGGCCGCTGACAGACACTCTTGGCAGAGCGCGATGGCGTGGCCGGATTCCTCTTTCGCCCACTGTTCGAGTTTTTGCCGGTCAAGTGAACAAGCCTTGATGTGCCGACCAGTTGTCCAATGGGTCTTTTTGGTTGGCGAGACGCGGATGCCTTTGCACGTTGCTCGATGCAAAACCGGCTTCTGCCTCGTTGGCTGGCGCAGCCAGTCAATCACGAATCCGTCCCGATGGTGAAAAACCCATGACAGATAGGACCGGTCTTCATCCAGATAGATAATCAACGTCTGTCTCAGGCTGTCTTTTCCGGTGAAGGTGGCGAGTCGGTTGAGCGGCGGAGCCGGGATGGTCGGCCAATCAAATAGACTGCCAGCCCAAACACGATCAATCCACTACCGGCAAGGATAATTTTGGGGCCGACGAAGTAAATCATGACGAGCGATGAGACCATGCCGAGGACCGGAATGACAGGCACTTTGCCAATGTTACCAGGAATTCGAAATGGGCGCGGTACATCATCTTCACGAAATCGCAACGCGATCACCGAGGCATTGACGACTACAAAGGCAAATAGCAACGCGAAATTAGTCAGGTTGGCTACCTGCGTGATGTCTTGCATTACGACTACGACGATCAGCGCTGCGATGGATACAACCAGGCTTGATACGAACGGCGTGTGACGCGTTTTGTGGACCTTTGCGAGCGAGCGTGGCAACGCCCCGTCTTCCGCCATGCCATACATCAGCCGTGCGCCCGACAACAGAAAAATCAACACCGTGTTACCGGTGGAAAACAGGGCAATGATTGACAGCAGCAAAAATGCCTGGTTGCCCAGCGCTACGGCCGCCACATCGGCCAGTGGTGCGTCTGATTCTCCAAGTGCTTGCCAGCCAAGTACGGAAACGGCACAGATTGCCACCAGGATGTAGAGCACCGCCGTTATCGAGATTGAAAGCAAAATGGTCAGGGGAATAACGCGTGTTGAGTCAACGGTCTCTTCCGACAGCTGTACAATTTCCTCGAATCCGATGTAGGCAAAAAACACGAGGGCAGCCGCCGTCCAGACGCCCGTGTGTCCTGCACTTGCGGTTTCGAAATATTCGATCGACCCCAATTTGGGCAAGCCCACGACAACGATGATAGCCAGCCCGATTACTTCCACCGCAGTACAGATCCCGGCGACCCATGCGGATTCGCGAATGCCATAAACCAGGAGGCAGGCAGTGGCGGCGATCAACAGGCTGGCCGCCCAAACCTTGTCGATACCTGTAAGGGCTTCAAGATAGCCGCCAAATCCGAGTGCCACTGCGGCCGATCCGATTGCAATTCCTACCTGAATCAGCCATGAGACAATGAAGCCGACCAATGGTCCGAAAGCACGACGGGCAAAGAAATACTGGCCGCCGGCCTTGGGGATAAATGAACTCAGTTCGGCGTAGCTCAACGCAGTGAAAATGGCCACGACGCCGGCAATCAGAAATGAAGCCCAGACCGTGTTACCGGCCATACCGGCCGCTTGCCCTACCAACGCGTAAATGCCAGCTCCCAGCATGACGCCGATACCCATCAGCGTGCAATGCAATAGATTGAGTTGGCGTTTAAGTGTCGGCATACAATGTAAGTGTTCAGTCGGTCGCGGCGCCGGAAGGGGAGGAGCGGGCGGGTGATCGTTCAACCAGTCCCAGCTCCTGCACCATGGCTTCGCGAATTTTGAATTTCTGGATTTTCCCGGTGACGGTCAGCGGAAACTCCTGTACCAGCCGGATGTACTTCGGAACCTTCTGGTGCGAAATGTTTTGTTGGCAATAAACGCGGATATCCTTTTCTCGCGACGTCGATCCCTGTTGCAGCTTGATCCACGCGCACAACTCTTCGCCGTACCGGTCATCCGGAACTCCGACAACGGAAACGTCTTCAATGTCCGGGTGGCCAAACAGAAATTCCTCGATTTCGCGCGGAAAAATGTTTTCACCTCCCCGTATTACCATGTCCTTGATACGGCCGGTAATGCGGAAATATCCGTTGGGTTCCCGGACGGCGAGATCACCGGAATGCAGCCATCCTTCCTCGTCAATAGCCCGCGCGGTTGCTTCATCATCGTTGTAGTAACCGATCATGGTGCCGTGACCACGGCTGCACAGCTCCCCTTGCTGCCCCGTGTCGAGGACAGCGCCGGATTGCGGATCGACGATACGGATTTCCACTCCCGGCAACGGTTGCCCGACGGTTTGGGTTCGCAACTGCAGCGGGTCATCGGTGCATGTCTGAGTCAAGACGGGCGAGGCCTCGGTCAATCCGTAGGCGATCGTAAGTTCTCGCGCGCCGAGGCGATCCATCACATCACGCA
>JBPCVB010000543.1:0-3380 GCA_051010855.1 Pirellulaceae bacterium
GTGATATATTCAGTGGCCAGCGGAACCTTGCAAGACGTCGATCCCATTTCAACTTCGACCTTGCCGATTTTTTTTGCGGTCGCCCTGGCTTCCTTGACCAGCGGTTTGACGTACGTGCCGACGGCGATAACAAATCCGTTCATGGTGTAGCGGACGCGGTTAGGAGCGTCGTGCACCTCCTTTTCAATCTGTTTCAACAGACCCTTGATTTCCTTAAGGTCCAGATCTTCATCGTCACGAGTCGCGAGAATTCCGACGTAGGTACACCAGCCACACGCGGCAACTGTTTCCTTTTTTGCCTTCATCCATTTCAGTGCCAGATCGTGGGCGTGTGGACTGTCGGCGGCCACACCCGGCACAGTGTATTCGGCGATCATGTACCAGCCGGCTTTGCGCGCCCAGGAATCAAGTTGCTTTTTGGTCATTTGCGAGCCATCGGCAACCATGCCTGCCAGGTACATGGCGTCCGAGTTTCCTGTGTCATACAGCTCACAGGCCAGATCCTGATTGCCCTTTATCTTTTTGGCGATCGGCTTGAGGTCGCCGACTTTGACGCCGAACATGTCTTCCGGCGCACCGTGTTTCCAGAATATCTCCCGGGTCTGGGCGTTACCTTTTTTCTTGAGATCCGTCATGACGGCAGAAACTTTCATGGCCTGCTCCTTGCACGTTCGGGCTATTCGTTTTCCATTTTCCAGCGGACTGCTTCCCGCTGCAACTCGACGCTGTTCTTGACGCCTATCTTGTGCTTGATTTTTTCACGATAGGTATCGATGGTGTGGATACTCAGCCCCAGGCGATCGGCTATCGCGCTGCTGGTCATGCCTTCGCCAATCAGTCGAAAAACTTCCAGTTCTCGGTCGCTAAGCATTTCCACCGGGTCAACCTCGGCGAATGGTTCGCCCAATGCACGCTCCACCAGCCGCTGGGTTACTTCCTCGCTAATATATCGCTGTCCTTCCAACACGGACCTGATAGCCGTAATGACATCCTCGCTGGGTTGCTGCTTGTTGACGTAGCCGTCGGCACCGGCTCGCAACGCCCGCTCGGCATACAACGATTCGGCATGGGTCGAAATAACCAGCTGCTTGACACCGGGAAATCGGGAACGCACCTGTTTGACCAGCTCAATTCCGTTACCGGACTTAAGCGAGATGTCGACCAGTAACAGGTCGGGATGGAGCTCGTCCAGTCGTTGCAAGGCTTCCTGCTCATTGTCTGCTTCACCACAGACTTCGAATTCCTTTTCCATTCCAATGCGTTGGGACAATGCCTCACGAAACATTGGATGGTCATCGACGATCATTATCTTTCGCATGGGGCTTACCCTGTTCGAATGACGTACTTGACCGGCTTGGGCAGCACACACCGGACGGATGTGCCTCGGGGATGATTCGCACCGAATTCGAGTTTGCCGGCAATCAACTCGGCTCGGTAATTCATGATTCGAAGGCCCATTCCTGACCGGGGCAGTCCGACCGCGTTTGGGCGGGACGTTTGTTGCATGCCATCACCATTATCATGCACCTCCAGTACCAACTGCTCGCCGTCTTCCCGCAATTCAATCAGGACAAGATCAGCGCCGCTGTGCTTCAGTGCGTTATTGGTTGCCTCCTGGGCAATGCGGAACAGGTGAATCGCAGTCTGGACATCCGGAAACCGCAACGATCGCGCCAACAGGCTGTCGCAATGCAACTGGCATCGTACTCCGTCGCAGGCATCCGTTTTTTTCGCAAGACCCTGCAGCTGTTCGCCCAATCCTGTTTGCTCGATTCGGGTCGAGGGCACGCCCTGCGAATACTGGCGAATATGGCGGTTGGTCACCCTGATGCCAGTTTCAATACGGTCCAGAGTGCCCAGAACCTGTGCGAGGAAGTCATGATTGATGTGGCCATCATCTCCGGCCTGCTCCAGTTGTCCCTTAAGGCTGCCGGCAAACAGGCTGAGCGCCGCCAGTTCCTGGCCAACACCATCGTGTAACTCGAGACCGATTCGCAATTGCTCGCGAGCGGTGATTTTGGCGATTTCTCTTTCCAGCAAACGGCGTTCTTCCTCAGCCCGCTTTTGATCGGAAATATCAACTGCGATGCCGCCGACATATTTTTGTCCCTTACTGTCGTCAAACGGGAATTTGACAACCCACCAGACACGAGTCTCGCCCGACCAGGTAAAGTCCTCCCGGTCCTCAAACCGAACAGGCTTCCCCGACTCCAGGACCTGCCGATCGACTTCAACAAACCGTTGGGCAATATCTGCCGGCCACAGGTCAAAATCCGTTTTGCCCAACCAGGCATCGCCGGGCACACCAATTTTCTCCAGATACGGATCACTTACGTAGACGTGCCGGCCCTCCGCATCTTTCATCCATGCAACGGCCGGGCTGTTGTCGAGAAACACGCGCAAGCGACTCTCGAATTCCAGCGCAGGTACTTTCTGCGGGAATCCATCATTGTGGGAGGGCAGCGCGGGATCGGACATGAGTTGCGGTTGAAATCACCATCGCGGTCGGGTTTGCCGCGCCGTCATGATTTTGTCGATCAGAAAGATGTTTGGCGGGCGTCCTGACAGAATACCCCGGAATGGATTTTTGGTATACGGTCTGGAAATTCGCTATACAAAAAATTTCCGGAATCCACTGCCTTCGCCTGGCTCGCAAGTCGGGTCGTAGCGGTGCCTGGCATGCGTTTTGCCACTGGCGAATACCGTCAATCTGTCGTACACCGTACGTTTTTCCCGATGTCACCCAGCCCAATCTACGCCACATGAGCCAACCGGTTGTCATTCAGTGCGCAGGCAAAACCGACGTGGGACTCCAGCGCGAAACCAATCAGGACCAGTTCCTGATCGCAGACCTGCACAAGAACATGCACGTGTTGTCGTCGAGTATCGAGCTGGATGATCAACAGGTGTTTGGCGAAAGCATGGGCAAGGTGTTGTTCATTGCCGACGGCATGGGCGGCATGAACGCTGGAGACGTGGCCAGCAAACTGGCCATCGACGCAACCACGCGTTTTTTGCTCAACTCGATGCACTGGCTTTTCGACCCGCGGCAACCCGAAGTCGAACGCTTTGTCGAAGATCTCAAGGAAGCAGCCGTCTTCACCCATGGCATTGTGCGACAAGATGCGGAAACAGTGCCTCACCACACGGGCATGGGCACTACGTTGACGCTGGCCTGCATCATCTGGCCCATGTTGTACGTGTTGCATGTTGGTGACAGCCGTTGCTATGTCATGCACAAAAATGACCTTGTGCTGCTAACACGTGACCAGACCTTTGCCCAGTACCTGCTGGATTCCGGTGCCTTATCGAGCGAACAGTTCAAGAACTCGCCGCTGAAGCATGTATTGATCAGCGCGATCGGTGGGTCGGACCAGCCG
>JBPCVB010000544.1:0-2501 GCA_051010855.1 Pirellulaceae bacterium
TCGATCTGGTGATCGATCACAGTGTGCAGGTTGATCGATTTGGTTCCGCCGATGCATTGCAATTCAATGTGCAGCGAGAATTTGAACGCAACAAGGAACGCTACGAATTTCTCCGCTGGGGCCAGAAAGCTTTTGACAATTTCCGCGTTGTGCCACCCAACGTGGGCATCGTGCACCAGGTCAACCTGGAGTTTCTCGCCAAGTGCGTTTTCCTGCGTGACATAGATGGAAAGACGGTCGCGATTCCGGACACGCTGGTCGGCACGGACAGCCATACCACGATGATTAACGGTCTGGGAGTCCTCGGTTGGGGCGTGGGCGGTATCGAAGCCGAGGCCGCCATGCTGGGCCAGCCCATTTATATGTTGTTGCCAGAAGTCGTCGGATTTGAGTTGACTGGCGAACTGCCTGTCGGGACCACGGCCACCGACCTCGTACTGACAGTCACACAAATCCTCCGACGCGAAGGCGTGGTTGGCAAGTTTGTCGAGTTCTTTGGCGAGGGCGTTGCTCACATGTCACTGGCCGACCGGGCCACGATCGCCAATATGGCTCCCGAATATGGTGCGACCATGGGCTTCTTCCCGATCGATAAGGTGACGATCAACTACCTGAGACGAACAGGCCGTACGGACGCCGAAGCCACGTTGGTCGAGCGATACACCAAAGAACAAATGCTGTATTGCGAACCGGATTCGGTGGTGCCCACGTTTACACGCACCTTGTCGCTGGACATGAGTAGCGTCGAATCATCGTTGGCAGGACCCAAGCGACCGCAGGATCGCGTCGCATTGGCTGACATGAAAAAATCGTTTCGCCATTCGCTGGTGGCTCCCATCAATGAACGTGGATTTGCCCTGGAGGAATCCAGTCTGTCGACCACGGCCATGGTGGAAAACAACGGACATTCCGGGGAGATCGGACATGGTGCCGTTGTGATCGCCGCCATCACCAGTTGTACCAACACCAGCAATCCGTCCGTCATGGTGGCTGCCGGCCTGCTGGCCCGCAATGCAGTGGAACGCGGCCTTGATGTTCAGGCACATGTTAAGACCAGTTTGGCGCCCGGCTCGCGAGTCGTTACCGACTACCTGGCCAAATCAGGGCTGGATGAATCGCTCAACGCACTGGGTTTTCAAACCGTCGGTTACGGATGTACTTCATGCATTGGCAACAGTGGTCCATTGCCGGAGTACGTGGCCAATGCCATCACGTCCAGTGATCTGGTTGCAGCAGCGGTGCTCAGCGGCAATCGCAATTTTGAAGGTCGCGTAAATCCGCTGACCCGTGCCAACTATCTGGCCAGTCCGCCGCTGGTTGTGGCTTACGCACTGGCTGGAACCACCGATATCGATTTGATGACCGAACCGATTGGCGTGGGAAGTGATGGCGAGGAAGTGTTCCTGCGAGATATCTGGCCCAGCAAGACAGAAATCGATGACGTGATTCAATCCAGTGTCGAACCGGAGATGTACGTTTCACAATACGGCAATGCATTTGATTCCAATCCAACGTGGAACGCGATCGAAGTGACATCGGGAGGCATGTACGATTGGAACGAAAACAGCACGTACATTCAGGAACCGCCGTTTATGATCGACATCACGGAAGATGTTCCCGATATCGAGCCAATTACAGGCGCACGTTGTCTGGCGCTTTTAGGCGATTCAGTTACCACCGACCACATTTCGCCAGCTGGTTCGATCGCGCAGGACAGCCCTGCGGGGCGCTTCCTGAAATCACAAAGTATCGACGTACGTGAATTCAACAGTTACGGTTCGCGACGCGGCAACGATCGAGTAATGGTTCGCGGTACATTCGCCAACATTCGGATTCGCAATCAGTTGGCACCCGGGACCGAAGGCGGATGGACGACTTACCTGCCCACAGGTGAAGTGATGTCGATCTATGACGCGGCAATGATTTACAAGGGCGATGGGACATCGCTGGTTGTCCTTGCCGGTACGGAATACGGTACCGGTAGCAGCCGTGATTGGGCTGCCAAGGGAACGTTATTGCTGGGCGTCAAGGCCGTGATTGCGGCAAGCTATGAGCGAATCCATCGCAGCAATCTGGTGGGCATGGGCGTATTGCCGCTGGAGTTCCAGGGTGGCGCAACCTGGCAGTCGCTGGGCCTGGACGGAACGGAGACTTTTGATATCCCCGATCTCGGAAATGACTTGCAACCGCGTAGCGAAATTGAGGTAATTGCGCGGAAGGCGGATGGTGCGGAAACCAAATTTTCTGCCGCGGTGCGAATCGATACGCCGGTTGAGATCGATTACTATCGCAACGGAGGCATTTTGCAGACGGTGCTCAGGGAACTGCTCAAAAATCCCGCCTAGCGACCTGGCGGCCCGGCAAAAATCGGCTGCAATTGCCGGTAACTCAGGAGGGTTATAGGGCGTTTTCGGTGGAGCCATGGTTACTTCAGCCGAAATGTCGAGCCGCAGGCCGGTTTTTTTGCCGACTGCTCCGTGAAAATGGGATGTCCTCAAGAT
>JBPCVB010000545.1:0-5083 GCA_051010855.1 Pirellulaceae bacterium
GTTCCAGCCAAGTCCTTGCCTAATCGGGGCTATGGGGCATTAATGGTGCATCGAATACCGGATACACCGCCCCATCGACCGCTGCTCCATGGCCAAACGAAAAAAATCCTCCCGGGGCGCATCTCGCGCTGACGGTCATGAACCCGAAACAGTCCGGTTGCAACGCTTCCTGGCTCAAGCCGGATTGGGCAGCCGGCGAGAATGTGAGGAACTAATCGCCGAAGGTCGTGTCACCATCGACGGCAAAGTGGTGCAAACCATGGGCGTGCGTGTGGATGCGGAAAAGCAAAAAGTCCTTCTGGATGGGACTCGCGTCAAACCGACTCGCTTGCAGTACTTCATGGTGAACAAGCCACCGGGTGTACTTTCTACCTGCAGTGATCCGGCAGGTCGCATGCGTGTTATTGATCTGATCAATACCGACCAGCGGGTGTACAACGTGGGTCGTCTGGACAAGTCCAGTGAAGGCTTGATCCTGGTCACCAACGACGGAGACCTGGCCAACCGATTAACGCATCCGAGCTACGGCGTAAAGAAGACCTATCTGGCGACGGTGGCCGGCAACCCGCGACTTGCCGATCTCCAGCTGCTCAAACGGGGCATTAGGCTGGCCGAGGCAGTAGCCCGCGTCGCCGAGGTTCGCATCAAGAAACGCCGTCGCGACTCGTGCGACCTGATCATCGTGCTGGAAGAAGGCCGCAATCGCGAAATTCGGCGGTTGCTTGCTCACATCGGGCACAAGGTCACGCGTCTGCGACGAATCGCCATCGGGCCGTTGCAACTGGGTGAGTTGCCACCCGGGCATAATCGGCGTCTGGAATATGCCGAGATTGTGGCATTGAAACAGGCTTCGTCACGTCAACGTCGCGCGCGGGTAAGCAGGCACCAACCCGTTGAATCCAGTCAGCTGACAAGACGCAAGAAAAAGTCCTCTGGCAAGACGGTGACACGCAAAAAGGCTCGAACCGGCGCGTTCGCCGGGGGGCGCTCCGGCAAAAAGAAAACCACTCGCAAGAAAAAATCGACAGGTAAGAAACCTGTTGCTTCATCGCGACGCGGTGCCGGTCGTACGGCAAGTTCGAAACGCAAAAAAGCAACTTCGCGTCCAGGCAAAAAGAAAACTGCCCGCAGGGGCAGTTCGGGAACCGGGCGTAAACGCCGTAGCTAGACTGATTCAGGGTATCGCAGCTTTGCTGATCTGGGATAACCCTGGGCTAACCCTGGGCTAACCCTGGGATTTGGCAGCCAGGATACGCTTCTGCAGCCGCGACTTGTATCGGGCAGCAGTGTTCTTGTGAATGACCTTGCGAGCACCCGCGCGGTCCAGCTTCCTCGCCGCGCCCTGGTATTCCTTTTCGGCTGTCTCCAGGTCACCGGCCTCAACCGCCGCGCTTACTTTTTTCATTTGCGTTCGCATGTCCGATTTGATGGATCGGTTCTTCAAACGCAATACCTTGTTTTGCCGCAAACGCTTCTTGGCACTTCTTGTATTTGGCATCTTGCTAAGGGGATTTGCCCACAGATCTGGAATTTGCTAATCGGGTAATATCCTCAATCACCCCCCGATTGTCGAGAGCTATTCCAGGCAAATTCACTCGCGATGCAGGTGCAACCACCCAGGATTTCCCGGGGTTTCCCCAGCACCAACAGGGGTAGACGACTAGCGTTGAAAGATCGGCAGATAACCCTTGTCCAGTTGCAGGATAACCAGGTTGCACGAGGTCACATAAACCGGAGCGATGTTGCCCGTCCAGCTGCCATCGGCCAGCTGATCCCGCACGATGTGATCGTAAAGCTGGTCGCGAAACGCCTGCCATTCCTCGTCAGTTTGCCGATAGACGACTTGGGCATAATACAGATAGGTGTAGTGGAAATGCCCATAACGGGCCCCTTCATTCAGCCGGTGCAGGTGCTTTTTGCAATATTCCAGCATCGGCGGAATGAACTCGCTGTCGTAATCGCCGGCGTTGTATAAGGCGGCCAGCGCGGCGGCCGTAATCGCCTGACGAGAAGTGCCTTTCGTCCGGGAACTGTACGAGATTCCGCCATCCGGATTTTGACAGTCGTAGATGTATTGCTTGGCTGAATCAATCGTCTCGTGTGGGACGACGATGCCGGCATTGCGACAGCCACGCAGGCCCTGGACCTGGGTGATCGTCGTTGAACCCTCGTCAAAACTGGCGTTCTCCTGAGCACTGACATAACCCCAGCCACCTGATTTGGTCTGGGCGTTGACACTAAACGTCACAGCTCGATCCAGGACCGCCATTAATTCCTCGCGCCGATCGACGTCTTCCTCCTCACCCAATACCTGGGAAAGGAACAACATTGCGAAGCCGTGACCGTATGTGTAGCGATTGTCACGCATGGGGTCGCCGATCAACCCGTTAGCGCGACACTTGGTCATCAGATAGTCAACGGCCTTGCGAATCGGCCCGGCATACTGACCCTGAATCGTGGTGGAGCCGCTGCAAATCATGGCCAGTCCGGACAGCGCCGTCATGGCAGTCGGATAGGTGGCGTGATTCCAGTGCCCCAGTCGCGACTGGTTGTCGACCAGCCAGGCCAGACCCTTGTCGATCGCGGGCTGCCATTTGGACTCAGAGGCGGGGCGCATGGTTGATGCCCACAATCGGGCGGGCGAGAGTGCCGCCATCGCGGCAGCCGACATAACGCCTCCACGGACCAGTGCCTGTCGGCGATCGGGGTTGCTGCTGCGAATCGGGAATCGGTGATTCATTGAGGCGATGGACCGTGGACATTTGCGGACGCCCAAATTGTACGCCACGTCCCTGCAATCCGTACAACGTCAATTCCGCCCGCTGGTGGACTGCGCCAGCAGTCCCAATCAGATTTGCTCGCGAAACGTCAGAAAGCTCAGCCAGGCAATGACGGCAGCTGAAATGCTAAAGACCAGATCGATCCAGAAGTTGAAGCCACGAAACGGCGCAATATTCTCCATGCCGATCTGACCCAGAACGAGGTCTGAAAAGAACAGCAGAAAAACGAGGATAGAGACTACCAACGCGGTTAAACACAGGGCCTTCGGCATTCGACTTGATCCTCACAACGGCCGGGACCGCGGATGGCAATTTTCAAGCAAGCGGGACAGGGAGAAATCCGAATACGACTGAAAGTAGTATAATTGGCTGGGTTTTTGTGTCACGCCGACTGAGGCTCAGATCGTCAACGAGGCCGGAATTTTCCCGGCATGCGTCGATTGTGCTTGTCAGACAGGCAATCTCAAGTCCGAAAATGCCAATCAATCCGATTATACCGCCTGACCGCTGCTCAATCGCGGAGCGGTCTAACGGCTCAATTGATTGACACAGCCACTGCCGTTCACTGTACTGGATACCGCCCAACTCACCACAACCGGTCGCAACATGTTACGCAAAGCCGTTTATACAGGATCGTTCGATCCCATCACGCTCGGGCATCTGAACGTCATCGAACGCGGCAGTCGACTGTTCGATGTGCTGGTTGTGGGCATCGGAGTCAACTCCAGCAAACGAGCCCTGTTCGAACCGGAGGAGCGACTGGATCTGGTGCGACGCGTGACCCGCGACATGTCCAACGTCGAAGTCGAGGTGTTTTATGGCCTGGCCGTGGATTTTGTTCGCGACGTAGGAGCCCGCATCATGGTACGAGGCGTGCGACCCCTGACCGACATCGCTGCCGAATTCACCATGACCATGGCCAACCGGCAGCTGGCCGAGGATCTCGAGACAGTGTTCCTGATGGCCGACGCGCGATTTGCGCACGTGTCCAGTTCGCTGATCAAGCAGGTGGCACCTCTGGCCGACGATTGGCAACTGGCCCGGTTCCTGCCGGAAGAGATCGTTCCCGAACTGCGACGCAAAATGGCTGGCCAGTTGCAAGTCCAGACACCCGGCGACGAGTAGCCCGGCTCTGAAGCCTACAGCAGGTCCTTGATTTCGTCGCGCTCTTCCTGCAGTTCCTGTGCCGTCGCATCCATTTTCTCGCGGCTGAATTCGTCAGTCTCCAGACCTTGCACGATGGAATAGTCGCCATTTGCGCAAGTGCACGGGAACGAATAGACAATACCCTGGGCGATGCCGTAACTTCCGTCGCTGGGTACCGCCATGCTCACCCAGTCACCCTCAGGCGTGTCGTGCATCCACGTATGGATGTGATCGATCGCGGCATTGGCGGCCGAAGCGGCGCTGGATGCACCACGGGCTTCGATGATCTCCGCGCCCCGTTTCTGGACTCGCGGTATGAACTCGTCCCGATACCAGCCCTGGTCGACCAGACCGGCTGCCGCCTTGCCATCGACGGTGGTGTTGCTGATGTCGGGATACTGGGTAGCTGAGTGATTTCCCCAGATGGTCATTTTGCGAATCGCATCAGACGCTGCCCCGGTTTTGGCAGCCAATTGGCTGATTGCACGATTGTGATCCAGCCGCGTCATCGCGTGAATGTTACGGGGATCGACGTTGGGTGCGTTGGCCTGGGTAATCAGGGCGTTCGTGTTGGCCGGATTACCCACCACCAGCACGCGAATATCGCTTTTCGCACTCTCGTTGATCGCCTTGCCCTGCACGGAAAAGATACTGGCGTTAGCACTCAGCAGGTCTTTCCGCTCCATGCCCTTTTTGCGAGGCATAGCTCCCACCAGCAGGGCAAAGTCGGCATCGGCAAACCCTTTGTTTGGGTCGTCAGTGGCCACCATGTCGTGTAACAACGGAAACGCGCAATCGTCCAGTTCCATGACGACACCTTTCAGGGCATTCATGGCCGGCGGGATCTCCAGCAACTGCAGGATCACTGGCTGGTCCGGTCCGAGCATGTTGCCAGCGGCAATACGAAACAGCAGTCCATAACTAATCTGGCCAGCGGCGCCTGTCACCGTCACCCGTACCGGTGCCTTCATCGCGAACTCCTCAACCTTGCAAACGACATTGAATCAGGGGGAATCAGATTCTGGCCAATCTTGTGTCTACTGCAAGGGTAGGAGGGCCCGGTGACGCGTTGCGTCGGATGCGCAGTGAAGTGAACCAGGCGTGCGATTCGGCTCGGACTGAGCCTCGCCATCCCCACGGCGTCTGACCCGCTATCC
>JBPCVB010000546.1:0-7580 GCA_051010855.1 Pirellulaceae bacterium
CGCCGGAGGAATACCGTCGGCCGCAACCGAGCGCTGCAGGAACGCGAGGTTGTCGCTCTCGGACAGCCCTTCATCGCGTGTAACTCCCAGCATGGTCGAAATGAAATAGGACCGCCCGCGGCGTCGATCGTCCGTCAAAGTGCCTGCATTAGTCCAGACATCCGAGGAATGAAAGGAGCGAGTGGGCAGGTACTCGCCAGAGGGGTCCTTGCGTCGCATGTACCAGTTGGAATCCAGCAGCATAAACGACGGGTCATCGTTCATAACCTGACGGGCAAAGTAGGTCAGCGACGTGGTCGATGAAAAGCCGGTAAACGCGGCGCGGACCTGATCATTGATCGTCTGGCCGCTACTTTCCCCTTCCGCAAGGAATCGTTCCAGCATGTCCGGCATGTGGATCTGCGTGGGAAAGCCGCTGGAGTAAACGATGTAGTCGATTTGCGGCGTAATGCCGCGATCGTCCATTTGCTCGAGCACCGGTCCCAAAATCTCGTTGCGAAATCGGGTCAGGTTGATCTGCTCCTGATCGGGGATGCCATCCAGATAAATCACGTTGCTGGCAGGAATCTTGCGCAAGGCAACGTAGTGATTGGCCATCAAAAGCGAGCTCGGTGAATCGGCATTGACCACCAGCGCCACGTTTTCCGGACCCGATGCCCCGGCAGAGACGGCCATACCGAACAACATCAATTGCAACAGGATGACTCTGCAGAATCGAATCCAGGCGGAATTGTGCGGGGACAGCTTCATGTTATTACCTGCCATCAATGCTCGTGAATCACCACAACATGATAACAGCCTGGTTACTGACGCGACCGTGTTTTCAGACATCGAGGATGCGAATCACTTTGGCCGGAATCCCGGCCGCAAGCGCATTGGACGGAATGTCACGCGTGACTATGGCGCCAGCCGCAATGACCGCACCTTCGCCGATCGTGACTCCTGGCAGAACCATTGCGCGGGCACCCAGCCATACCTTGTCCCCGATCACCACAGGCTTTGCCACGTGATCGAAACATCCGGCCCCTTGATCGCGATCGAGACCCCCGGTGAGGATCATGCATTCAAAGGAGATGACGGCACGCGACCCAATTTTCACAGGGGCTCCGTCGCAAGCCTGAATCACGACACCGTCGTTAATGACGACTTCATCGGCTAATTCGATATCAGGCTTGCCGTACATTCGGAGCGGTCTTCCAAAGACACAATTGCGACCGGTTTTGCCGAGCGTGATTCCGTAGTACCAGAGGGCGTATTTGCGTCGCCACCACGCGACGGCGCGTTCCAGAAGCAGAAAAAACTTGCGGAGCATCAGTTGGCTGGTGTCCTCGTGAATTGGTCGACTAGACGCATGCGATTGTCGCGGTACTTGTCAGGCGAGTATTGGCTGATGGCCCACTGGCGGCCACGCTGGCCAAATTCGCATCTCAAATCACGATTTTCAAGCAGCGTGACAATCTTGTCAGCCAGTGCCCCTGAATCGCGTGGTGGAACGCAGAATCCCCATTTCCCGTCGTGCAACCATTCCGGAATGCCTCCGAAATTGCTGCCGACGCAGGGCACACCGCAAGCCAGTGCCTCGGGACCGACCAGTCCGAACTGTTCCTTGTAAATACTGGGAATGACGAAAACAGATGCCTTGCGATACAAGTCCACGATCGTGGCGTGGTCGACGAATCCCAGGAAATCAACGGACTCGTCCAGGCCCAGATCGGAAGCCTTTTGTTTTAGCAATTCGCCCCACGCACCACGACCGGCAATTTGCAAACGCGTCTGTGGGACGCGCTGAACCACCGTTTGAAAGGCTTCGAGCAAAAAGTGTATACCTTTTTCCTCGATAAGCGCGCCCACAGACAGGACCATCGGCGGCCCATTGTGATCGCTGGCGGATTCCTTTTTAAACGGATCGTCGATACCAAGCGGTATGAATTCGGTTGGCCGGAAACCCAGCGAATCGGCACTGGCCTGTATGTGCTGACTGGGGCAGGCGAAATAGTCCACATTCTTTTTGACGTCACCCGACAGTCGCTTGTCGAGCATCGTGTACAGGCCGGTCATGCTCGCCGAGCAACAACCTCGTTTGAAGCATTTGAATCCAATACCCAATTCGCACTCGTCGCCATTTTTCAGACAACCCCATGATGAAGTGCAAAACAGGCTGGGGCCATGCACGGTTTGTACAGCCGGGTAATCGCCCAGGTGCCGGTAGATGCTCAGCGGGTATTTGGAAACCAGATGCACACTGATGAAATGGGGCTGAACAGACTGGAGGGCGTCGCGCAAACGACTGGCCACGTTGCGTGAGTACAGGAATTTGCCAGCCTTGCGAACCAGACGGGAGGGTGATTCAATTGCCATAAAATCCCGTTCGGTGGCAAATTCCGGTTTGGCAGGCGCCTGTGAAAACGTGAACACTTCGTATCCAGCATCTTCATAACAGGATTTCTCCAGTCGAAATACCGCGTCACCGCCACCTCCGAAATGGATGTGGTCGTTGATCATCATGATGCGTATCGGATTGCCGGACATCAGATCAGATTTCGATTGGTTGTCGCATGGGGTAACCCGGTAATGATTTCCTGCAGCACTCGACCCCAGGTTTGTTGCCACGTGAAGTTTTGCACGATCCTGTCGCGACCCGCGGTGGCCATCGCCTCCCGTTTTTGCCGGTCCACAGCCAGATCGTCAAACACTTGCGCCAAGGCCCCGGCGTTGTGCGGCTCAAACAGGATCCCGTATCGTTCGTCCGGTATGACTTCGCGGTTACAGGCGTAATCAGGTGCGACGGTAACGGTTTTCGACGCCATATACTCCTGAATCTTGATTGGACAAATGATATCGGTGGAACCCGGCAACACAGCCACGTCCAGCGCCGCCAGCACACCAGGTACTTCGCTCATGGAAATACGCGGCAACATTTGCACGTTGCGGTTCAGCACACCAGTTCTTGTCGCCAGTTCCTGGCAGTCCTTCAACTCCAGGCCATCGCCGATCATCACGATCCGTATCCCCGGATGTTTGACCAGATCGGCAGCACGAATCATCAGGTCCGCATTGTGGTAGAAGGCGTAGCTGCCCAGGTAGCCAACCAGGATGGACTCGTCGTCGACTCCCAGGTCATGGCGCTTTTGCTTGCGCAACCGGGCATCAGGCTTGAAGGTGTCTGGATCGATGGCGTTGTGCGCCACCTTGATTTTGTCGCGATCCACACCTTGTTCGCCTAGTTGCTGTCGCAGTACGTCCGATTCGACGACGACCCAGTCCGCTTCCATGTTTTTGCGCGTTTCCATTTTCAGCGCGCGGTCGCGAAAAAGCGATCGGCGATAGTCAACCAGGTGATCCTTCCATTCCAGCACGAACGGTACATCGATGTCGCGAGCGTGTTGCAATCCCGCCGAGTGAAGTCGTGATGAGCGCTCCCAGACCAGCGCCGGTTTTCGATTCGTCGACAGTTGATCGAGACGTTCCCGGACGCGACGGTCATGGGCAATGTCCCGGTATTCGGAGATGGAATGAGACAGGGCCGGCAGCAATGACTTGAGGCGTGATCTTCCCGGATGACTGGTAACTGCAGTGGCTGGTGTGGAGCCATCGCCGTGCGGATTGTGGTCACGCAGGTCCCCACCACAGATATGCTCGACTTCAAAGCCGAGTTCGCGCCAGCAACGCACGACTTCAAAGATCTTGCGGCCAGGATTGGCCTCGTAAAAGCTGCGGCCACCACAAACGTAGTAAATAAAGGGCTGTGGCCCGCTCATGAATGGCGATTCAGGATGCTGTGTTTGCGAAGTGTGAGCAGTCTAGTAATAAGGTCGCGGCTGAATACCAGGGTGGTGCTGGCCCGGCATCAACTGATGCCGGGGACGCGACGGCGTCGTTTGACGAATAGCCAGCACCGCCAGAATGATCAACATCGTGTTGAAGTTTTCGGTGCCGAATCCGCGCCAGAAGACCTGGCCGACCCAGCCTGCAGGTATGAAGGCCATCGTGACACACCACACCCCGATCGCAAACTGTTTGTCCGTCTCGTTTTTGAAATACAGCGCCTTCCACAGGCACCTGATACTGACAACAAAGAAAATGGCTGCCAGCAGAAGCCCCAGGATGCCCGCTTGCTCGTAAGGGAAAAGGTAACAGTTGTGGATACCGTAGCCCACGCGGTAAAGCTTGATTTGTCGACCGGACGAGTGAGGTACGGCATAAAAGCCTCCGCCAAAAAATGGCAAGCGGGCGCCTTGCCAGCGGTATTCTTCAGCCGCGAATCCGGATAGACCACGCAGGCCGTAGTTCACCCGCGCACTGATACTGTTGTACCCGCGGGACGTTCTTTCAAAACCAACCAGCCTCTTGACCGAAGCTGACGCCTTGGAAGCGCGTTCCATGAACTCGTCGGAACTCATCAGCTGCATCACAGCGAGTACCGCAAAGGCGACAGCGATCGCGACCGTCACACGTGTCCGTTTCATGAACAAGACAATGCACGTTACAACAACAAACAGCATGCCCAGACCCGTTCGCGATCCGGAAAATGCGGCAGGCCATACGGCAAGAAGCGCTGCGCAGTACAGGAAGAATTTCTTGAACGATGCGTCATACTTGTTGGCCATCGCGAACGTCATCGCGCCAGCCGTGATGGCAAAGGTCGCGACATGGAAATAGGCGGGGCCGAGACAACTAAACAAGGTACCTTCAGCTCGTTTGAGTTCCTTGCCTTCCGCGACGTAACGAATGGTCTCACCTCTTAACTTTTCCATGATCGCATAAGCGCCCACGACGATCCCGCCAATCACGATCATCCAGTGCAGAAGGTGTTTCTGGTGGCTGGATAACGGAATCACCGCCACCAGGTAGATACACAGCAGGCCTTCCAGGTACTTCAGCCCAAAGTAGACGCTGAACTTGCCTGCCGGCCCCCACGGAAACCAGAATGCTGCCCAAATGGCGGCGCAGATGGCAAACCAGAGAACAAGCCGGGCCCACCATGTCAGAATCGGGTTGTTGGCTGGTCGTTTGAAGTTGTGATTGTGAAACAGCAGAACTATCAAACCAAAACCGGAAACCACATCAAACAACCTGGGGTTCGCCCGGTCCATATTGGTCATGTACCAGACCGGCAACTCATAACAGAATGAGAGGATCAGCGCACATAGCCAGTAGAACTGGAACTTGGTGGCCTCAGCCGTCGCCGCTACACGATGCGTCGGGTAAGCGGGTAATGCGGATGGAGATGCAACAGCTTGTGTCATTGAGGTGTCAGAACAGTATCAAAAGGAGCCGGAATTGTCGGTGGAATCAAGTCTAGCAAACTGGCAGCATTTGCAAAATTCAAATCAGCGACCGGAAACGCCGTGCGAAACAAGGTGACGGGATTCCGGCAAGCGAGAGGATTTATCGTCCAATCGCCACCTGACGCCGGCTCCAGGCCAGTACTAGCTGGCACTTTGAACCGTCGTCTTATCCGTGGTTTTCGACGCTTTCAGGTTTCCTGCCAAAATCACGATTTGCTCGAATACAGATCGGCGAAATACATAGACCAACAACAGATAAATGGAGATGCCACTCAAAGTCATCACAAAAAGACGCCAAAAATCATTGGAAAATGGCATCGTACCCACTGCCCAAACGCATGCTGACATGATCGAAGCCATAAGGATAAATGGCATGATGGTAACCAGTTGGGCCCAAACGCCAATGCGTGCAACCAGGGCTACGGCCGTCATGTTAAGTAGCAGTCCGATGGCACTCGCAGCCGCCTGTACCACGACAATTGCAAACAGGCTGATCGGGGCGGTTGCAACCAGCACAACGATGCCGATCGACTTTTTGGCCAATTCAAGTTTCAGGATCGCATCGGTTCGCCCGGACGCCTTTAGGAATCCCATCATGACAGAACTCAAAGCGTAGGAAATTCCGACGATACACAGCACCCTGAGCAACGGGGCGGATGGCAGCCATTTTTCCGTAATCAAGACGACGATCAGGGAATCGGCCACCGCTGACATGCCCAACATCAAGGGAGCAATAATCAGCGCCACCAAACCAAGGATTTTCAGATAGTTGCGGGAGACGCGAGCATCATCGCCCCACATTCTGGAAAAGAGTGGAAAGGAGACCTGGGAAGCAACCGCCGCAAAATTTATTGCAGGTAGCGAGTACAGCGATCTCGCCCGGGTATAAAACCCGAGACTGCGTGCCGAATAAAATTTTCCAATGACCAATGCAAACAGTTCCCGAAAAAACGCGTCGACCATGGCCGTGCCAAGCAACTTCGACCCGTAATTAAACAGCGGCGACAGCGCCGACAAACTGAAAGTCAGCAAGGGGCGCCATGAACTGATCATCCACAGCACCGCCGTCTCAATGCCCGCCAGCAAGACGTATTGAACCGCGAGGCTCCAGACGCCATATCCGGCCATTGCCATCCAAATTCCAATGCCTCCCGATATCAACAGCGCCGGTACCGAAGCCATCACAAGCGGACGAAAATTTAACGCCTTGATAAACATGGCAGATGGCACTGCACCGAGGCCACGTAACACCAGGGATGTCGATAACAGGCATAACAGCGGTTGCAGGATGGCTTGCTCGTAAAAACGCGCAATCCACGGGGATGACAGACACAGCAGAATGGCGAGCACAACCGATACCAGCAGGTTGAACCAGAATACAGAACTCTCCTCTAACCGCGTGATCTGTTTTTTCCAGATCAGGGCGCTGGTAAAGCCCGAGTCCACAAGCACCTGGGCCAGTGCCATAAAGATCATCAACATCCCAACCAACCCGAATTCCTCGGGAGTCAGAATGCGGGCCAGCAAGATCCCCAGGACAAACTGAATGATCTGTTTACCGCTGCGTTCCAAAGCAGTCCAAAAGGCCGCCCGGGTACCGCTGACGGCAAGCCGCCCCGGTTCGGGAGGATTCGAGTTGGTATCGATGTCTGAAGTCAAAACAAGCTGTGGAGCGGTGCCTGTCTGGCCGGGAAATGCTCAGCCGCCAAACGGATTTCAGTTACGCCAAACAGATGGGAAGGAAGTTGATCAGGAATCGGCAATCTGGCTGTCCTGGCTGGAAGGTTTCAGTTTGCGAAACAAACCAGGTGCCCATTTCTTCAGCGTTTGGCTGACTCGATATCGCAAGAGCAAGATGTTCAGCTGGAGATAGCGATACAAAAAAATCAACGACAGCCGATTTCGGAAGTGCCACGCCAGCCGTAGATGGGTGCCGCGAATCTTGCCAAGATTGTAGGCCGGATTGAAACGTTGTTGGGAGGAAAGGCCTTCAGGAGCCTTGACCCGAACACTCATGTATTCGTCGAGCACCTTGATCTTTTTCTCACGGACATGAAGCATGGTCAGGGGCAGGTCACCGACGATTGCGGTTTTCATCAATCGCGGAAGATTGCCGCGAAAGAGGTTGCGGAACATGGTGGCAGACGTATGAAAGTAAACTCCCGCAACGTAATCCCGCATCGTCAGGTAGTCGCGATTGATTTTGTCCAGTCCTCGCTGCGTATTCAGGCACTCAGTTTCTCCATCGGGCAGA
Organism: Pirellulaceae bacterium; assembly: GCA_051010855.1. Taxonomy (GTDB): domain Bacteria; phylum Planctomycetota; class Planctomycetia; order Pirellulales; family Pirellulaceae; genus CAJQPP01. The sequence continues at coordinate 7,543 of JBPCVB010000546.1, forward strand.
TACTCGATCCAGGTCTTGTGAGCGCAAACGTTGTAATC
>JBPCVB010000547.1:0-7751 GCA_051010855.1 Pirellulaceae bacterium
ACCCGCGATCAATGTGACGGAAGACACGGAACCGGAGAGTCATGTGGACGAAGCCGCAGAAGCTCAACTCGAAGCGGATCCCGGTATGGAAGATCAGCTGGAAAGCCTGCTGCGGGAACTACACGAATTTGAGGAGACCACGGATTCACCAGACGGCGACGAATCTGTGGCTGACAACATTTCGGGTTCCACTGATTCCGCTACAAACCAGGACCCGTGGACTGAATTACAGACTGATCCGGCCCAACTGTTTGGTGACTCGTTTGAAAACGAGGAGCCCGTCGAAGATGTACAGTCGTCGATCATGGCCGAACAAAACCGTGCCTCCTCAACGATGTCCGCCGGCGAAATCGCGGACCTCGCTCCAACAGCAACCCAACCCGAATTCGAGGATGTCTCAATTCCGCAGATCATCGAGGATCCACAAGGCTCCGCGGATTCGGACGATAGCCAAACCGCGGGCATCTCACCCACGCGTGTACGCAACGACGATGCGGATATGTTGATCATGGATGATACCAGTCATGAGGCGGCCAGTGAGCCGCCATCGTCCGAATCGCAACCTCCCCAGGGACAGGTCATTCGCATGAACTATCAGGATCTGTTCCAGCAATTGCGCAACCATCCCCCAACAACCGAGGCTTGATCGACCATTGGCCGAGGTCGCAATACAACTCGGAGTGACCACTAACAGGATCACATTATGAATTCCACCATTGAGTACATTCGCCGATTGAACCAGTCTTCGGTTGCTCTCAAGGATGAGTGGCTTTCGCGATTGCGCACCGTTGATGCCGGCCCAAATTCTGCGGTGGCAACACCGGAGATCATTTTGACAAGGGAATCATCCATCAAGGGATTCGACGAACACGAGTATGAAACTCCGGTCACCGTCGTAAGCAAACCTGCACAGGACGAAGCCGGATTACCGCCAGTGCATGAGACCATAGCGGAACATCCTGCGCCGGTTTCCCTTCCGGAAACTGATGAACCCGTCGAAATCACCAACGACACCACGCCCGATAGTAGCGAGTCCGCAATCTATGCGGATGCCACAAACGCATCCGTCGTCATGGAAGTTCACGCTGCGTCAATTCAGCCTTCGACCGATTCCAGTGACCTCGCCTCCACAACGAATTCGCAACGTGAAGAAATTCATCAGGAATTCACCTCGTTCCCCGAGCAGGCCCCGGTAACCGGAACCAGTCAGGTACTGGAAAACACCGGCAATCATGACGACATCGTACGGCCAGCCATCATGCCGTTGCGGCCCGAACAGGAAGCGGAAGTGTTGCCTGGCCAATCCGATACGGAACAACATGAACCAATCATCGAAATAACGACTTCATCAATCGAGGATGTAATCCAGCGACTGGAAGGTACGTCAGGTGAAGCCAGCTACTGTGAACTGGAAGCAGCCGAAACCGGTACCTCAGGAGACACGGTCGATTTCGATCATGACAATGACACATACGTGGATGATGGCGAATCGTTATCCGCTGCCGCCGGCGACCCGACGAACTGCGTTCCCGCAGCCATGGCCAGTTACCCGACTGACCGCCTGGGCCAACGATACATTTACGCCCAATCCAAAAAACAAAAACTGATCGATTCGGTGGTCGACCAAATAGCAAGTCGGTTTCCGCCGACCACTGGCGCGACCATCATGCTGGTGGGAACTGGTCGCGAAATCGACGTCGACAGTGCCGTTTCACGCGTTGCCACTTGCATGGCGATGCGAGACATGGGCAATATTCTGCTGGTCGACGGTAATCTGCCTTCGCGGCAGATGTCGTCGGTACTGGGATTGAACCAGCAGGCGGGCGTCTCGGAACTGATCCGGCAACAGGACGACCTTTCAACGTTACTTTGTGCCACCGACAATTCCAGTTTGATGATTTTACCAGCCGGACGTGATCAGCTGACGGGCACCGACGTTGATTTGACGGCGGCCGGCTTGAGCAACAAGTCGTTCAAGCAGAACTTCGAGTACACCATCATCGGTGGTGCCCGGGCCGGCGATTCGCTTACGGACGCCTGGGCTGCTTTGGTCGACGGTGTGTATTTGCTGGTGGATGTCGACGAATCGGACCGCGAGAAATCAAAAGAAGTCGTCGACTATTTCCGCAATATGGGTGCAAGAATCGTCGGTTGCATCGCGACGCGGTCCTGATCAATCAGGTCACGGCTGAACGACGATCCGCATTTGAGTCGGGGGCGATTGCACGTTGCCGGAGTGGTCGACCGCACGAACGCTAACGAAGAAATACCCTTGCAGGTGTTCGTTGGCCCAGGTCCAGCGCCCATTCAACTTGGCAGGCACTTCAAACCAGGTCCACTCGTTGACCCAATGATTTCCATCGTAGTACTGGCCAGTGCCCAATTCGCGAATGACAAGCCTGACCGCCGCAACACCTCCTTCGTCGTCCGTTTCACCGTTGATCACAAGTGTCTCGATCGGTTCGCTGGATTCCGGGTTCGTGATCGTCGACGTGGGGCGCGTGTAGTCAATTCGGAATACGACCCACGACAATGAATCGTCGATATTACCGTTGTTGTCTCGCGCCTGTGCCCACAGTCCGATTAAATCGTCTGCAGGCTGTCCGTGGGGAATGTCTGAATAGGACCAGGTGGTCAACTGCTGGCCGGGGCGAGTGACGTCGGCCTGCAGCACAACCCTTCCGGGCTGCCAGTCCTCGCCATTCCAGAACCAGGAATCACTAAACCGCTTGATCACCAGGTCAACCGCGCTGATTCCAGTGTCGTCCTCTGCCATGCCATTAATGGGCAGCAATCGGCTGGCGACGGAATTCATCAGAAAAGGCCGGGAGATGGTCGTGTCGGGTGCGCGAGGTTGATTGCGAAAGGACTTCAGGTAATCCGCCAGGAAGGTCCGTTCCGACTCCGGCATCGACTCCCAAAGGTTCTCCAGTTGCAGTGGATCGGCCGCAAGATCGTAAAACTCGGGTGACCCGTCTGCCCACTCCGCGTATACCGATTCGTACATACGTAGCGCCAACGACGCAGCGTTGTAGTCGGCGCCATTGATCGTTCGCGTCTCCCAGTTTTCAATCAGGATTGCGTCCCGCCACAGTCGTTCGTCGTGGGCCGCAGCGTCAAACAGCAACCGGGCAAACGACTTGCCATCTATTTCGGCAGACGTTTGCGCTTTCGCAAGGTCCGCAATCGTTGGAGCGATATCGATATGGGCCAGCAAATGATTGGCAACGACACCGCCCGGCACTCCTGGCCCCAGGACGTACATCGGAACGTGCGTTGAAATATCAAAGCAATCCGACTTGCCGATCAATCGGTGTTGTCCGTTGGCGAACCCGTTGTCCGATGTGAGAAAGATAAACGTGTTGTCTGCCAGCCCGTGCTGGTTCAGTTTTTCGGTTAACGCGCCAAAAAAATCATCGATTGATTTGACGGACAATAAACGTTCGCGGTGTCGACGATCGAGTTTTCCCAGATCACGCTGTGACATCAGACTGGCGTCACGAATCGCTGTCGTCTTGTCGTCAAATTCCCATTCGTTGACCGATGGATCGCGGGGCATCCGCGCGTCGGCCCACCAGTCAAGGTATTGTGGCTCGATCATCCCCTGCTTGTTGTGCGGCGTGGGCTGATGCGGAGCCAACGGTGCCAGGTACATGAAGAATGGCTGGTCGTTGCCTCGCGTCATGTGCTGGTCGATCAGGCCCAATGCCTCGCTGGATTCCTGCGTCGTACGGTACACATCGATCGGCTCCAGGTAACCGGAGCCGCTCGGGTTGTCTTTGGTCGTGAATCGAGCCGTGCCGAAATAGTTCGCACCACGACTGGAAAAGAAGTCATCCCAGCCACTGGGCACGATGTTGACCACATCGCTATGCAGGAATTTGCCAACCATCATCGTGCGATAGCCCGCTGACTTCATCCACGTGCTAATGTCGTCTTCGTGAAATCCGGCAGCACCATAGTCATGCATGCCTCCCGGAAATCCGTTGGATCGATACGACATCGGGTCATTAGCCTGGATGCCGGTCGAATACGCGTACTGACCTCGCAGCAAGGATGCGCGGGATGGCCCGCACAACGGCGTCGTAACATGAAAGTTGGTAAATCGGATGCCGTCGGTCGCGAATCGATGCAGGTTGGGGTACAGCAGTCTCAGGTTTTCCGGGGAAAGCATCTCAAAATCAGCATCATCGAGATTGATCAACACGATATTGGGCTTACCCGGTTCACTTTGGCCTGGCTGCTGAAAGCCGTACACCAACGGGCTGCCACAGCAGGCGAGCACAGCCAATACCTGGCAGATGACAAGATTTGATCGAAAACCGGATGACGGACGCATTGGTGGTCCAACAACTTGAGCTGCAAAACGGAATCATGGCGGCTGAACGAAGACCGCTGTAAACGCTATAAACAAACGTGGCCGGACAAATACCCGGCCGTAACGTCCGCGGCGATGACTTCAAGTCTAGCCGGAAAAAAGCCGTATTGCAGCGCGAGTTTATACAAGCTCTGTTGTATGGTTGAAGCATGGCCGCGGGTTTGTCTGCGAATTTGAGAGGTACTTTTACAGGTGGATTCATGACCCAATCATGTTTGGTGACCGGGGGAGCCGGGTTTATTGGCTCGCATATCGCTGATGCACTGGTTCGCCGTGGCGACCGCGTTCGAGTCATCGATGATCTGTGTACCGGAAATCTCGGAAATCTCGAGTCCATTCGTGACCAGATTGAATTTGTCGAGGCTGATATTCTCGACGAGTCTGCATTGGCGTCTGCCATGCAGGGCGTCGATCTGGTTTTCCATCAGGCCGCACTCGCCTCGGTACCGCTTAGCCTGGAACAGCCTGAAAAGGTCCATGAAGCGTGCGCCACGGGGACGCTCAACGTACTGCGTTACGCCCACGGTGCAGGAGTCAAACGCGTGGTCTACGCCGCCTCCAGCAGTTGTTATGGCGACCAGCCCTTTGCGTCCAATCGCGAAGCCGATTCACTGCACTGTCTGTCACCTTACGCCGCCGCCAAGCTGGCTGGAGAACTTTATTGTCAGGCGTTCTACGAGTCGTTTGGCCTGGAAACCGTGGTGCTACGGTATTTCAACGTCTTTGGACCACGCCAGGACCCGGACAGTGCTTATTCTGCAGTCATCCCGTTGTTCATCACCTGGCTTTTGTCGGGCAAGCCACCGGTCGTTTATGGAGACGGACACCAGTCACGTGACTTCACCTACATCTCCAATGTAGTCAACGGCAACTTGCTGGCAGGGTCCGTTCCGGCTGCGGCAGGCCAGACGTTGAATCTTGCGAACGGTCGTTCGACAACCTTGCTGGAGTTGCTGGACGCCCTGAAACACCTGCTGGATGTCGATATCTCACCAGACTTTCAACCAGCACGCCAGGGCGACGTTCGCGACAGCCTCGCGGATATTTCTCGTGCCGTTGCCGTTCTCAACTATTCACCAGCAGTGGGTATGGAAGAAGGGTTACGCTGCTCGATTGACTATTACCGGTCGATCATTCAACCCACCTCATCCTGAGTCTTGTCGAGTGCGTTGCGACGCCTCAATGACTGACCATCTCCGCGCGCGTACATCACCCACAGTTGCACAGCGGTAATGGCGATCAGGAATGCAGCGAAGAAAAAGGTCAACGGGTAATCTGGCAATCCAAACTGCCGGGCCGTCGTTAACGAGATGCCCACCAGTGGTGCTCCGATTAACTGCCCGGTGTCATACATTGCGAGGATCAGGCTGGTCGCCAGTCCGCGGTTCTCTCGGGGAAAGAATGCCGTGCCACCGGCGACTACCGAGGGAAACAGGAACGAATGGGCCAGTCCGCCGGCAACCGCCGGAATGGCAAGTGTTGCCGCAGAATCGGCGGTCGGGTACAGCACCATGCTGAGCGCCATAAAAAACAGCCCCAACAGGATCGTATTGCGAATACCGAGAACCTCCGGTGCGCGGCGAAAGCTCAAACGCGAAACAAAAGCCACGACGTTGTACACAAGAAAGAACACCTTGATGTTCTCGACGCCTTGTTGCTGGGCGAAGGGTCGCAAGAAGGTCCCGGGCAAACTGATGGTCAGTCCCATGACAATGGCAACCACCAGCAGGAATCCGGGATGGTGCCTGCGCAGCAGTGCCCTCATACCTGCCAGGCCAAACCCGGACATGCCAGCCCGAGACTTGAGATTTGCGCTGTGGGGATTGCGTGCTTCGCCAATGCCGGCTGCCACCGCAAACAGCATCGAACCACCGATCAGACCGGCTGCGACATAAAACATCATGTCGACCTGGTAATCGAGCGCATCTTCAGTGCCAAAGATCCAGTCTCCCAGAATGGGTCCCAGCGCCATGCCAACAAAACCGGATGAACCGACGACGCCAATCACTTCCGCAACCTTGTACTCGGGCACTCGCAATGTGACGAACGACAGCCACGAGCCAAACACACCTGCAACACACAGATTCATCAGAAAGCGAATGGCATAGACTTCCCAGCTATTGATGTCCGTGATTCCAACATGCAACAGAAGGCTGACGATCAGGCCTGCCAGAGAAAGCACCCATACCATGATCGCGCCGAAATGATCGATGGCGACTCCCTGGACCAGGCGAAACAGAAGGGCTCCTACTGTTCCGAGTCCGACTATCCATCCCAGATGCCATTCATCACCGCCCAGCGATTCCACAAAATCCGCGAAGCGAAACAACAGGCTGAACGCCGTCAACATGCAAACATTTGCAAAATATGTGCAAAAGAATACGGCGTCATAAAGCCTGGGCGGCGATGCCAGATCTTTGTCAGATGTTTTCACAGACACTCATCGCACGGACAGCTGGGGCAGTGGGTCACCTTACGTCGCGGAATCGTTCCCTGCAATGGCATACCGGCCAGGTCTGCGACGGATTAAGCTGTTGGCTAACCCTCGATGTACTGGATGTCAGGTGCAACACTCACCCGAACTGATTATCGTCGTTGCGACCTACAACGAGCGGCCGACACTGCCGGAACTTGTTGACGGAATATGGAAGACCATTGCCGACGCGCACATTTTGGTCGTTGATGACAATTCACCTGATGGGACCGGGCAATGGGTGAAGGAACAGCGCGACTCGCGACTGGAACTTCTGAATCGCGACACCAAACAAGGGCTGGGCGTAGCAACTGTCTCGGGAATGCAACATGCTCTGCAACAAGGTGCGACATGGATCGCGACTATGGACGCTGACCTGAGTCACTCGCCGGCCGATCTGGGAAAAATGTGGCGGGTCATCAACCAGACGCCGGATTCATGCGATGTACTGATCGGCTCGCGTTATGTACGCGGTGGCCGCATCGAAAACTGGAGCTGGTCACGGCGCATCGCATCTCGCGCGGTCAATGGTTTTGCTCGCTGGGCCTTATGGCTGCGGACACGTGACAATAGCAGCGCGTTTCGAGTTTATCGTGCATCAGCACTAAACGAAATCGATTTGAAAAAGGTGGACTGCCCAGGTTATGCCTACCTTGAACAAATCCTCATGCACCTGCAGCGTGCCGGTGCCCGGATGCAGGAGTTCCCGATCAGCTTTTGTGAACGACGTGCCGGTGCGTCCAAAGTTACCGCGGGTGAACTGGGCCGTAACGCACGCGACATTGTGAGCCTGGCATGGCGTCGCTAGTCGGTACTCACACTGTTACTTCAATTCGGCTTCCGCATGGCCTAAGAGGGGCCTTATGCAGTGTCATCCAGCTCACCCGGGAGGGGTCACCC
>JBPCVB010000548.1:0-2570 GCA_051010855.1 Pirellulaceae bacterium
TCCCACGTGTCGGCCAGTTCACCCGGCAATCTGATTGAACTGGTCGATCAGTCCATTTCCGTTTCCGCTCGCGCACGCGAAACGGACGATGCCCGCGAAGGACTGGCGGCCTTTTTGGAAAAACGCAAACCCTCCTGGCAAACAACCAGCTGACAAGGACAAGCATGAAATCCATTGATCTCACAGGTAAAACAGCGATTGTCACCGGAGCAGGACAGGGCATCGGCCGCGCCACTGCCGAAGCGTTGCATGACGCGGGCGCCAATATCGTGATCAACTTCTTCGAGGACAGTGCCGGACACAATCGTGACCTGGCTGAAGGAGTTGTACGGGACCTGGCCGATCGGGCGATTGCGCTGGCCGCTGATGTCCGACAGCCGGATCAGCTGGATCACATGGTGGCCAAGACAGTCGGCACTTTCGGCTCGCTGGATATTCTGGTCAACAATGCCGGGATTCTCCGTGATCGCAGCTTCAAGAAAATGAGCCAGCAAGAATGGGATGATGTCATCGGCACGAACCTGACCGGAGTTTTTAACAGCTGCAAGGCGGCGGTAAAACACCTGGGCGAGAATGGATCAATCATCAACATTGCCTCGTTGTCAGCAGTTACCGGCTTTTTTGGTCAGGCCAATTACGCGTCCGCCAAGGCCGGCGTGATGTCGTTCACCAAAGTGTTGAGCAAGGAGTTGGCGCGCAAAAACATTCGCGTCAATGCCGTTGCGCCCGGAGTCGTGGATACCGAGATGGGCCAGTCGATCCCGGAAGAAAATCGCAAAGCCATGATTGCCAACGTACCGCTGGGACGATTTGCCGAGCCGGAGGAAATCGCCAACGTCATTGTTTTCCTGGCCAGCGACATGGCATCGTACATCACGGGCCAGACCATCCACGTCAATGGCGGCTGGTGGGCGTAGCGTCCTGCGCCGCCCAGCGGACCATGCCTGACAAACGCCAACACCGGGGACCGCATCCAGCCGATAGCGAGTTGTTTGCCAGGAAATACTGGCCGAGCCTGCAACAGGCCACTGCCGATCTATCATGGCTGCTAAGCGGTGAATACTCCCTGGCAGCAGCCTTGAAACTTGTTGGGGATCGTTACAAGCTCAGGCAACGCCAGCGGCTTGCCGTGCAACGCAGTGCCTGCAGCGATCGATCTCTGGCTCGACGCACCGCGCATCAACTCCAGCCCGGCGATGCCCGCGATCATTCCGTGGATATTGACGGCTTCAATCTGTTGATGACGATCGAGGCCGCGCTTGCCGGAGGCGTTATCATCGCTGGCAAGGACGGATGCCTTCGCGACATGGCCAGCGTTCATGGCACATTTCGAGTCGTTGAGGAAACGGCTCCCGCGCTGAGCCTGATCGAAGACAAGCTCTGCGAGATTGGACCTGCAGCAGTCACCTGGTATTTCGACTCACCGGTTTCCAACAGCGGCAGAATTGCTGCTTGCATCCGCCAGATCGGCGAACAGGGGCAGCACGCCTGGACCGTCGAACTGGTTCGCGATCCCGACGCGATACTTCGCAAATCGCCCAATGTGGTTGTTACGACGGACAGCGTCATCCTTGACGAATGTGAGCGCTGGACTAATCTCGCCGCGGTCATCATTCACCAGCAGGTTGAGAATTATATCTGCGTTCCGATGACCGCCTCCTAATTCGGCGGCCGGCGTGAAAACGTGAGTCCCGACTGCTTCCCTTGCGAATCACGTGCGATTTCGGCAATTATTCGACGACGGCTGGCTGTTCCCGCCAGCTGGATGGTGAGACTGCTGTTGTCCACTTTTCCCGCTATTTCTAGACTCATGTCATATTCAACGGAAGATTTCTGTCGCGATGGAGCTCGACAGTGAGGCACTGGACCAGCCACTTGCTGATGATTGCTGCGGTTTGCGCCGTGGTGCTGTTTACGAATCTTGGATCGTCCCGGTTGTGGGATCGTGACGAGCCGCGAAATGCTGGCTGCGCCCAGGAGATGATGGAACGCGGGAACCTGATCGTTCCCGTGTTCAATGACGAGTTGCGAGCACAGAAGCCCGTCCTGTTGTACTGGCTGATGATCGGCGCCTATCAGATTTTTGGCGTCAGCGAATTCGCAGCCAGGTTTTGGTCCGCCATGCTGGCTACCGGAACGGTGCTGGCCACGTGGGCAATTGCTCGCCGTTTGTTCAATCCATCCGCGGCGCTGTATGCGGCCATCGTGTTGGCGACCAGTATGATGTTTGTGGTTGCCGGTCGTGCAGCGACCCCCGATTCGGTGTTGATCTTTTGCAGTACCGTTGCGCTGATGTTTTACGTCCTGGGTACCTTTTCACCGAGAAAAAATCCAGCCGATGCTGCAAGGATGCGCTGGGAAGGATACTACTTTCCCCAGGACTATCGATACGTACTGGCCATGTACGGCATGATGGGGCTGGGTGTGCTGGCCAAGGGTCCGGCCGGTTTCCTGGTGCCATGTGCCATTATCGGCATGTTTATGTTGATTCAACGTTTGCCAACGCAGGATAACGATACCTGGAATCAACGTGGCTGGCTGGCGCGCTTCGTTGTGTCGCTGGTCCGACC
>JBPCVB010000549.1:0-3751 GCA_051010855.1 Pirellulaceae bacterium
GTATTACTGCGGCGAATGCCTGCCAGGCAAACGATGGTCAACACCAGCAAACTGATCAACGCCACCGGAATCAGCCAGTTCGTTTGATCGTTGCCAATGGTATGCAACAGGTATCCAGCAAAGCCCAAAGCGGCTGTGGCCGCCGAAGCCGATTTGGCAAACAGGAACATCCAGCCTGCCGTGAATCCCAGGCGTGGCGACAACCACTTGTATCCATATTCGTAAGTGCCGCCGCTGACCGGATGGTTGGCAGCCAGCTGCGCGCTGTTGAGGCCGTTGCAAATCGCTACCAGCGAAGCCAGCACAATGGCCAGCAGGACTGCTGGCCCGGCGATTTCTGCCGCAATACCGATGCTGACGAAGACGCCGGTTCCCACGATGGAACCCATGCCCATCATCATCGCGCCAAACACGCCAATGTCCCGCCGCAATTCAGATGGGGATTCAGGGGTCATTGCGGCAGGATAATGTCCGGAAAGCGATTTCAATCTGTTGTTGTAACCGTTTGAATATCGCAGGGTGCCACTGGCTTGGCCAGTGCTGCATCACTACTGGCTTTCAGCGAACGTCGCGAAGTGGGCCACGACAATTTTGTTGTCCGAGTCGCCCGGAGCTTCAAAATTCAGCGAACGGATCTCCAGCAACGGTCGACCGGTCCGAACCGACTCGGTCTGCGCTGCCCGGCCATCACGCAATTCGTAGGTAAAGGTCGGTGCAGTAAAATCCGCTCGAGCTACTGACAGGTAACCGGTGCCGACCCTGCCGGTGCCCGAGTCGACAAAGGTGATGCGTGCCCGTGACACACCGCTTTTGGTCGGCGGTGTGTCCGTATCAATCGACGTGATCACAATGTGGTGGCCAAATATCATTCTCGGCTTTGCCCTGTCAGACCGACGTTGATAACTGCGGACGTAGAACAGCACCGGCACGCCAGCCTCGATCGAATTGGAAAACCAGCCGGCGATGCGATCGAGATGTTCTTCGGTAGACTCATCCTCGTGCTGGTGCAGGTACTCGCCACGCAAGGTTGGCGGAGATTCGAGATGATCATCAAGCACTTCGCGGGCCATGATCATCAGATTGACTGAGCCGACGCCACCGTTATGGGGTCCATATCGTGTGACGCGTCGCTTCGTTGCCGATTCACGCTTGCCGTAAGTGTCGATAATATGCTGGACGGTCTGCAAAGGTGTTTTTTCGGCCGAGAGTTCTGTCAGCACACTCTGCAACTGTCCGCCACCCTGCGACAACCAATTGAACAACGCACACGGACCGCAAGCGTCCCGACCGATGGGCCCCTGACTTACGATTACCCTCCCGTCCTGCGCCTGCGTGGCAGGTGCGTTGCACGCCACCAGGACAGGAACCGCACAAGTCACTATCACTACACCGAACATCAATCTCATTGCGTAGACTCCCCGCACTTGCCGCCTTGATTGTGCCCTGGCCAATTCGACTGATTCGCGCTCCATAGGCAGATCTTGGCAAAATGCACCGGAAATCTGCAGAACGGCGGACCAACTCACAAAACATGGCGCTGCTGCACGGTGGAATTGTTGGTAAGCTCGACCACATCCCCGAAATTTTGCACAGCTCGAGCCGAACCACGATGCCACTATTTAAACCAACACCTACCTTGCCCGACGGTGAACGAGCAAGGATTGAGTTTCACTTGCAGCAAATTGCCGAATGTGTCGGATTTGATCGTTTCCGACTGCCCGTTTTGAGCATCGAGTCCCTTGGTTACGACTTTACATCCGACCGCGCCAGTGTCCGCTCTGTGGATCAGATCAAAAAACGAATTGGCGAGCATCTGCGGCATGATGCCGACAAGGTCAAGGTCCAGACCATTCCCATGCAGCCGGAAAAAGTCGGCGGCGGTGGCTGAGGCGGCGGCTCTTGCGAAGGACTCGGCAGTTTGCCGGGCAAGTACGAAGCCGACAATCGACTGATTGTTCTCAACACCGAGATGGATCGCGAGCCGTTGCTCACGGCAGCTACGCTGATCCATCATCTGGTGGGCGATCTGTTGCATCACAACAATTTCGAGCACGCCGATTTTCCGGAGCTCGTAGATCTCGCAGTAATCAGCACAGGACTGGGTTTGCCGCAAAGCCAGATTCCTCTGGTCAAGCAATCGGCCATGTTTTGGGATTCAACTTTCTGGTTCGCCACTGCCCGTCCGTTTCTGGATAGTCACAACAAGGCCTATGCCAATGCCATGGCTGCATGGGTCCGCGGTGAGAAGGATCCTGAATGGTCCAGTGAATTGCCCAATGAAACCAAACGCGCCATGCGTAAATCGTTGAAGTATTTGCGTAGTTCCAACGAAGCGTTCTTTAATCCCCAGACGGCGGGCAGTCCCCTGCTCAAACAATCACAGGGCGAGTGGCTGAAGCTGGCTACCGATTCGTCGACGTCCAGACAAATTATTGCGCTGCGTTATCTGCAGCCCGATAAATCGTTGCAGTCACAACAAGAGTCGCTGTTGACCGACAAGCTCCGCTCTACATCACGCGCGGTCGTGTTGCATGCGATTTCGGCAACCGAATTGGCGGGACTGGCCAGCGAACCAATCACTGGCGAACTGCAATTGCTGGTTGATGATCGTGAAGACGAAGTTCGGGCCAAGGCGATGATCGCGCTGGCCAAATTGAATGGACTCAACGACATGGCGATCAGCAGTGCCGCGAAGATGGTCGACGGCAATGCTCGCCACGTCGTTTACGCTGGCACTTTTGCGCTCGCGTCCCAGGAGACGTTGCCGGAGGATATCCTGGAGATTGCAGACCGTGGATTCATTCGCGCCTTGCAGTCCTGCGATTACGAGTTCGTGGCCATGTTTGCAGCCGCCTTTACCCGCTGGATGGACGATCCCCGCGCTCACATCCAGCACTTGCTGCAGGACGACCAGCCAGATTATCTGGAAATTGCCATGGAGGCGCTCGACTCGGTCAATGAGCAAGCGGCCGCGTAAATCAGGAAAATTCCAACGGACGATGCCTGACCAGATTCCATTGGGGGGCTGATCCTTGCCACATGAATTTGGCGCATGGTCGTTGCTACCGCCACTCCTGGCAATCGTGCTGGCGATTGTCACGCGTCAGGTGTTCGTGTCGTTGGCGGCGGGTATCTGGATTGGCTATGTCGTGGTCGAAGGCTCCCTGCTGACCGGGACGATGGCTGCCCTGCAGGCGGCTGTCGAAGTATTTGCCGACGCCGACAATACCCGGGTCATTCTGTTTAGCCTGCTCGTGGGTTCGCTGATTGCGCTGGTTCAGCGGAGTGGCGGTGTGGAGGGTTTTGTTAACGCAGCAAAACAGCGAGGTTTGATTGCCGGTCGCCGCCGCGCTGGATTGTTGACGATGGCCGTCGGCGCTTGCATCTTTGTCGAATCCAATATGTCGTGTCTGGTAACGGGAACCGTGGGCCGGCCGATTTTTGATCGACTGAAAATGTCGCGGGAAAAGCTGGCATACGTTTGCGACTCCTGTTCGGCGCCGATTTGTATTTTGATCCCGCTCAATGGCTGGGGCGCGTTTATCCTGGCCCAACTGACGCTTCTGGGTGTCTCCGACCCGGTACCGCTGCTGGTCGGTTCGCTCGTTTTCAACTTCTACGCGATGCTCACTCTGTTGTTGATGGTTGTCCTGTTGGCTACCGATTCTGATTTTGGACCGATGAAGAAAGCCCAACAGCGTGTGCTGGAAACCGGCGAGATTCATGGCCCGGGCGCCACGCCGCTGATGGC
>JBPCVB010000550.1:0-10120 GCA_051010855.1 Pirellulaceae bacterium
ATGGCCCAGCAGTGGTTGTACAGATTACCCAGGTTGATGGGCTTGTCAAGCAAATGCCAGCAGAAATTTGCTACCTCTGCCGAGTTGAAATTGGCCCGGAACTCCTGCATTTTGCGGGTTATTGGAGCAGCCGGGCAAGGCTCCCGCCAGTGTTCCGGTCCCAGTCAAAAAAGGAGAGCCTTGGCTTCGGCGGACCCGGGATTTCCATACTCGCGCGCCTGGCAGTAGCGCGAGAGTGCGGGCTGGGCGAGCGCATGAGGAGATGATGCCCCTTGAATGATCCGTCGACCTGGACCCGCCTAGTTGTCGTCGCCAAACGGCGAGCCTTCGCCGATCGTGGTGGGCTGGCGGGGCACTAAATCGCCTCGCTCCAGATTCTCGTCGAATCGCTGGATACGTTTGCCTTCGGATGGATAGCCCATTTCTTCCATCAATTCGCGAACTGAACGAACCTGGGTCTGGTATTTTTCGCGTTGCCGGTCCAGCCGGTCGAATCCATCAGACATCTTGCCCAGCGGGTCTTCGCCTTTGACAAAGTAACGGGTCGTCTCGTCGATCTGTCCGGTAACGTTGCCCTCTTCATCGTGATAAGCCACGACCGTGCCACCGGCTTGCTCCACCATACTGATCAAACGCTGGAGATCAGAGAATCCGTCGTCGTCCAGATCGATGCGTCCCACAATGGCGACGGGCACGGAATAGCCCGGATCCCAGGTTGAGGTCACGACGAAATCATTACGCAGGATGGGATCGGTAAGGCGTTGCTGGGTGATACGGGCCTGCGCCAGATGCGGACCGAGAATCCGCGTGACTTCGACCTTGGCCTTGCCTTCGCCTGCGCGGAACGAACTGGACGCCGTATCGTAGATGGAAAAGGTCTGCTTGAGCCGCAAGTTGTCGTCGGAGCCAAGATTGAGGGTGACCATCCCCAGACCCGGCGCGACGGTGACAACCATACCGTCGGCCACGTCGGTTTCAGTTCGCGTCAACTGGGTGATATCGTTCTTCTGCCGCTGAATGGTGGCATTCTTGGCGTCAACTTCGTTTTGATGAGCGACCTGGGCGTTGTTGAAGTCCTGTTGCAACGTCGACATTGACTGATTGACGGTCTTGTATTTCATTTCCGCATCGGTCAGGCGGCTACTCAGTTCGTCTCGGGTGGTTTTGTGGGATGCTACTTCCTCTTCCCATTTCCTGTTGGCTTCGTCGTATTGCGTAGTTCGTTCATCCAGTTCGGTCTGGATGCGCGCTACTTCGGTCGCCATCTTTTGCTCGGCCCGGGTTACGTTCTCATTCAGCACGGCGGTGTTGTTGTGCTGGGTGTGCATGGCGGCAACGACATCCTGGACGAGGCCTCGGTAATTCAGATCTACGCCCTCGGGTTTGTTGACGTAGCCGGCCATATCAGTGTCGTAGTCCTGCGTGATGCGGGAGGTTTCATCGATCACTGTTTGAACGCCCGAACGGTTCAGTTGATCCAGAGACGTTGAGACTTCGGCAATCGACTTGCCCTCAACACCGAGGTAGGCCTTGAGAATATCGCCCTGCGCTTGATAGGCCAGACTGGCATTTCGCTCGGCATCCAGGCTGGTTTGCAACTCGTCGCGCTGTCCAGCCGCTTCCATCATCGAGGAAAATCCAAAGAAGGTGGCGATGGCCAAAATGACGGAAAGCAACACAAGCAGAATAACGGCAATCAAATAGCCTTGGTTCTCGCGGGCCGCCATAACGGGTTCTCCTGATGAGCAAAGTACCCGCAGTCAAAACAACTGCAGATTGATTCAGTATCGAATGACAGGAAAAGAAACTCCAGTTTACCGGCTAACATGTGCCATCAATGGCATGATATCACTGCCTCGATTTAGCCAGCTGGAAGAGGTGGACCGGGTCTTTTCTCCACGATTCGATTCTAGATACGGCGAAAAATGGTGTCAAACAAATAAGGACCAGTCTGTGGGGCCAATCCCGGAATGTGGTGTCCAGTCAACAATTGGATTTGATCAGCCAGTTTCAGAGGGTGGTGATCCGCCCCGTCGCCCGGTTTGCACCGGTTCTGCGGGCTTCAGATAGTGGCCAGGTAATTCGTGGCCAGCCACTGGTTCCGGCTTTCTTCACAGGCGGGATAATCACTTTATGCGGAACTTGCTGTCATCCACTTTCTCTGTGCCTGATTGGTCACCCTAAATACACATGAGTCCAGCTGCCCGACAAAAGACTTTTCTCGAATTCGATGTGACTCCCGAGGAATCTGTGCTTAATGATCCAGCGGCCGCTGCCTCGGCCCGCAAGGCTGCAGCACGCCAGGAGATCGAAAGCTCCACGGTGTGGGTTATCGATGCGCACTCACTGATCTACCAGGTATTCTTTGCGGTCGGCGAAATGACCTCGCCTGCCGGGCAACCAGTCAATGCCGTATTTGGTTTTCTGCGTGACGTGCTGGACATCATCGAGAAGAAGACTCCCGGTTATCTGATTTGCACATTTGACCGCAGCGAAATTACCTTTCGCAACGAGCTGTTTAAGGAATACAAGGCGCACCGCGACCCCATGCCCGACAACCTGCGGAGCCAGATTCCGCTGATTCAGGAATTGCTGCACGCGCTCGACATCCCGGTGATGGATATCGCCAACTACGAAGCGGACGACATCATGGCCACCGTCGCCCGTGAAGTTGAGGAACGTGGCGGCCGCTGTTTTGTGGTCACCAGCGACAAGGACTGTCGACAGCTGATTACCGATCGCGTCAAGCTGTTTAACATCCGCAAGAACCAGATCTATGACGAAACATCGCTGATGAATGATTGGGGCATTCGGCCTGACCAGGTCATCGATTTTCAGGCGATGGTTGGGGATTCGGTCGACAATGTCCCCGGCATTCCGTCGGTCGGTCCCAAGACAGCTCGCAAGTTTCTGGAGGAGTTTGGTTCGCTGGAAGGCTTGCTGAGCAGCGTCGGTCGGCTGACAAGTGCCAAACAACGTGAAAAGATCGAGGCCAATGCCGATGTGGCCAGGCTCAGTCGCGACCTCGTGCGGCTGGACGATCGTGTGCCCATTGAAACGGACTGGGAAACAGCGCGGCTGGGCAATATCGATGTACAGACCGCGCTGGATTTGTGTGACCAGCTTGGATTCCGTTCGCTGGCCAAGCGGATCAGTGAATTGCCGATCGCCCAGGCACCGGCCGAGTGGGAAACGAATTACAAAACCATTTCCGATGAGGCTGAGCTGAAAAAGCTGGTCGAACAACTGGCCCGGCAGCCGCGTGTTGCCTTTGACACCGAAACCACATCGCCCAACCCGCGGATGGCGGAGCTGGTCGGGTTTTCTCTGGCATGGGGACCGGGCGACGCTGCGTATATCCCCGTTCTGTCGCCGGCTGGACAGCCGCATATCGAAGCCGACAAGGCGATGGAGATCATCCGCCCGCTGCTGGAAAACCAGAACGTGGAAAAGATCGGTCAAAATCTCAAATACGACATTGTGGTCCTGCGCGGCCTTGATGTGTCGTTGCACGGTCCATTGTTTGACACCATGGTCGCCGATTACCTGCTTGATGCCGGCCAGCGTAACCACGGGATCGATGATCTTGCCCGGCGTTACCTGAACCACAAGACCATCAAGATTCGCGACCTGATCGGCACAGGACGTTCGCAACGTCAAATGAACGACGTGCACATTGACCTGGTGACGGACTATGCAGCCGAAGACGCCGACGTACCGTTTCGTCTTTATCAACTGCTGCACGATCGTCTTGAATCGGCGGGTTTGCTGGAACTGTTCCGCGACGTGGAAATGCCACTGATCCAGGTCCTGGCTGACATGGAGTACACCGGCATCCGAGTCGATCGTGACGTGCTGCAACGATTGAGCCAGGAATTCTCGCAGGAGATTGACGATTTGCGAAAGCAGATTTTCGAGTTGGCCGGAAGTGAATTCAATCTCGATTCGCCGCAGCAGATGGCCAAGGTTCTGTTTGACGATTTGAACTTGCCGGTCACCAAGAAAACGGCGACCGGTCGCAGTACTGCGGTCGACGTGCTCGAGACACTGGCTGAAGATCACGAACTGCCTCGTCGTATCATTGAGTACCGTCAGTTTGCCAAGCTGCGCAGCACGTACACCGATGCCCTGATCAACCTGATCAATCCGCAGACCCGACGCGTGCACACATCCTTTATGCAAGACGTGGCTGCCACGGGGCGGTTGAGCTCCAAGGACCCGAATCTGCAGAACATTCCCATTCGAACCGAAACCGGGCGACAAATTCGTACCGCGTTTGTCGCCGATCCGGCGGACTGGTTGTTGCTGTCGGCGGACTATTCGCAAATCGAATTGCGGATGCTCGCCCACTTCAGTCAGGACGAGGCGTTGCTGGACGCGTTCCGATCGGGCCAGGACATTCATACAGCAGTGGCTGCGCAGATCAATGAAGTCCCGCTGAAAGAAGTCACCTCCTCGATGCGTCGCGCCGCCAAGACTGTCAACTTTGGCATCATCTACGGACAAACACCGTTTGGCCTGGCCAAATCGATCGGTATCAGCAAGGATGAAGCGGCTGAATTTATCGACGCCTATTTTGCGCGCTATCCTGGAGTGGCCACGTTTTCGCGTGATGTACTGGCTCGCGCTAATCAGGAAGGAGTCGTCACGACCATCCTCGGGCGACGGCGACGAATCGAAGGCGTGCGACATCCTGACAAGCTGGGCAATACAAGGTTTTTCAATTTCGCGGAACGCACCTCCATCAACACCGTCATTCAGGGTTCGGCGGCCGACTTGATCAAGCTGGCCATGATCAATGTGCGTGAGCGACTGGCCGAGAGTTCCTTGCCGGCCCGGTTGCTTTTGCAGATTCACGATGAGCTGGTTTTTGAGTTCGATCCGGCCCGGCAGGCAGAATTCGCGATGCTTGTCCGGGATTCCATGGATTCTGCTGCCGAATTGAGGGTCCCCCTGCATGTTGATCTGGAAGTGGGCCCTTCGTGGGGGTCCACCAAACCAATCGATTTTCGGGGAAAACCCGATTAGGAATTGGATTATTGACCGCGGAATGAATATCTTGGTATGCGGACTGAATCCTCCGGCTGGCCGGAATTCAGAACAACTTTTCGACGAAGACAGGCATCTCTTTCCTGACTCCCCGTTTGGTAACGGGATGTCTGTACGAAGCAGGACGACGGAGCAAAACTACCGCCTGCATTCGTAACTCGTAGCACTTTTCCCTGAAAACAACCTCGAACCGGGTTTTCACGCTGCATGATTGTCATTGGGATCGTGGGAGGCATCGCCAGTGGCAAAAGCGTGGTAACGGATCGGTTGAAAGAGTTGGGTGCCGTTGTTCTGGACGCGGATCAAATCGGACATGCAGTCCTCAGGGAATTGACCGTGAAGTCGGCGATCCTCCAACGATGGGGTAACCAGGTGTTTACACCCGATGGCGAGGTGGATCGCGGCAAAGTTGCGGCGATTGTGTTTGACCCACAACAACCCGAACAATTAAAACACCTGGAGGAGATCACCCACCCACTGATCGCGCAGCGGTTACAGCAAGCCATTGATCAGATGCGTCAGTCCGGTGAACACACCATGCTGGTGCTTGATGCGCCAATCATGGTCAAGACCGGATGGCATCGGCTGTGTGACCAGCTGGTTTTCGTGGACTGCGAACCCGAGATCCGTCGTGAGCGCGCTCGTGCCCGCGGCTGGACCAGCGAAATGTTCGAGTCCCGGGAAGCGCGGCAGGCCAAGGTGGACGAAAAGCGACGGTTAAGTACCGTGATGATTAACAATAACGGCTCGCTGGCGGACACCCACCGGCAGGTCGACCAGTTTTGGGAACGTTGCGTGACGCCGCAGGCCGATCAACTGCCGCGTCAGTAACTTTCCACCGGCGACGATTTCCCAATGACTCGCCAAATCCTGACACCCGCCATCCGTTGCCGCGGGCGTCCGGCAAACCAGCGACGGCAATAGCAGGCAACGGACAACCAACCTTTCCCACCTATTTCGAAATCCCCGTTCGTCTTTTCACAACATACGGGAGAACAAAATGGACAGAACCAGAGACACGCGCGGCAAGTCGCGGCGCCCCAATCGCGGTCCAGGCGGACGGCGTTCCCATGGCCGGAGACAACCCGGTTACGAATCCAATTCCGAGATCAATCAACGCATTCGGCAACTGGAATCCAGCGGCGATCCGCTTTCGCTGGCTGAGCAAATTGCCAGCGAGTACAACTTCGAGGCTCCCCAGGGGACCGGTGACGGCGATGGTCATATCGACCAGGCCAACATTACCCGTTTGCAGCAGATGCCACTCGAGCAACTAACCGAAGCCGCACGCGACGAAGGGGTGAATAACACGGAAGACATGTCGCGCAGCGAACTGGTGCTGGGTGTCATCAAGTTGCGTTTGCGCGAGCACGGCATGATGTACGGCGAGGGCACGCTGGAAATCCTGCCGGATGGTTATGGTTTCCTGCGGAGCAACGAGCATAACTATCGTGTGTGCATGGACGACATTTATGTCTCGCCCAGCCAGATACGCAAATTCAACCTGCGGACCGGATCACTCGTGTGCGGACAGATCCGGCCGCCCAAGGAATCCGAAAAGTACTTTGCCCTGTTGCGAATCAAGTCGGTTAACGGCCGGGAGCCCGATCAGGTTTCCCGACAGCCCGCATTTGATGAACTGACGCCGCTGCATCCCGATCAGCGAATCGTAATGGAAGCCTCGGCCGACGAGATGTCGACCCGCGTCGTTGACATGCTCGCGCCGATCGGATTCGGCCAACGGGGACTGATCGTCAGCCCGCCCCGTGCCGGCAAGACGATGTTGATGCAGGCCATGGCCCGTTCGGTGCTGGCCAATCATCCCGACGCCTACGTTGTTGTACTGCTGGTCGATGAGCGGCCCGAGGAAGTCACCGACATGGAGCGAGAAGTCAAGGGTGATCGCTGTGAAGTGATCAGTTCAACCTTTGACGAAAAGCCAACGCGTCACGTGCAAGTCTCGGAAATGGTGCTGGAGAAATCCAAACGGATGGTGGAAAGCGGACGCGATGTAATCATCTTTCTCGATTCGATTACGCGATTGGGCAGAGCCTGGAATCAGGAATGCCCGCAATCCGGCAAAACGCTTTCCGGCGGTCTCGACGCCAACGCTCTGCAAAAGCCCAAGGCGTTTTTTGGCTCGGCCCGCAAGGTCGAGGAAGGCGGATCACTGACCATCATCGCGACTGCGCTGATCGACACCGGCAGCAAAATGGACGACGTAATCTTTGAAGAATTCAAGGGTACCGGTAACCTCGAAATCGTACTGGACCGCTCGTTGGTCGACCGCCGTATCTGGCCCGCGATTGATATCAATCGCAGCGGTACACGACGCGAGGAAAAACTGATGGACAACGAGGAGTTCGACAGAATTTGCATGATGCGTCGTGTGCTGTCAGAAATGAATCCGCCCGATGCCCTGGAGCTGTTGACAACCCGGTTGCGCAAGTCCAAAACCAATGCAGAATTCCTGATGACGCTGTCCCCGGGAAAAATCTAGTCCAGCCTGGGTGTAAACTTGGTTAACGACATCAATCCTCCCGGATCAACCGGTGACTTTTCCGGCAAGCGTTTTGGGATCATTGTCTCCAGTTACCACGACAACATTACCGGCAACCTGCTTGACGGTGCGGTCGAGACAATGTTCGAGCACCGGATTACCAACGATAAAATCGATGTGGTGCGGGTGCCCGGCGCGTGGGAAATTTGTCTGGCCGCAAGGCAACTGGCAGCCACCGGTCGCTACGCCGGCCTGATTTGCCTGGGAGCTGTCATTCGAGGCGAGACCACTCACGACCAGCACATCAACCGGTTTGTCAGTCAGGCAATCGGCCAGCTGTCGCTGGAATACAATTTGCCGGTCGGCTTCGGTGTGCTAACCTGCAACACGTTTCAGCAAGCGCACGAGCGATCCGGTGGCAGTGTGGGCAACAAGGGCCACGAAGCTGCATCAGCCATGCTGGAAATGGTTCGGCTGACCGATTTGACAGCCCAGCTTTGACTCGCTCACTCAATCGACTCACCCCTGCCCTGCCAACCACGGAATCCCAGCCATGTCACGTCGCCGTCGCGCCCGCGAAGTTGTCATGCAACTGCTCTATCGCGATGACCTGAACAAGATCGGTTCGCCCGACGACGACGAACAGTTTCTGGCCAGGCGATTGAACAATAACCAGCAGCTGATTCGGTTCGCCGACAACATCTTGCAAGGTGTGCGGCAACGTCGCGACGAAATCGACCAGCAACTGGAGGCAACCACGGAAAACTGGCGTCTGTCGCGTATGGCCGCTACCGACCGGAATGTCATGCGGATCGCAGCGTGGGAAATCCTGTTCGGTGACACACCGAACCGCGTGGCTATCAACGAAGCCATCGAACTGGCCAAACGATACGGCGACGCCCGCTCGTCCCAATTCGTTAACGGAGTTCTCGACAAGCTGATGCGGGATGCGACGTCCTCTGACCAGCGAGCAGATAGTGCTGACCCGGACCGTCCGGAAGTGTCTATGGACGCCGGGCAATCGCCCGAGGCGTGAACGGCCAGACCCTGGCAAACTCCCCGCGACATCCGGCCGATCGCGCGATAAGATTCCAGTTCTTCAGAAATCCAGTTCAACGATGCGGAACGCAACATGGCGCTGTGGAAACGTAAAAAAAACAAATCGCCTGATTCGGACGCAGACAGTGACTCCGCGCTGGAGGATCAAATTCCGGAGGATGACTCAAACGGCGATGATCCCCCGCGCGGTGACGGACCGGTCGCAGTCGCCGAACGGGAACCTGAGCCCGAGCAAAAAAAAGGTCTGTTCGGACGCTTTCGCAAGGCCGTCAAAAAGACAGTGGACGTCCTTAACACGGATGTGCGTGACCTGTTCCGTGAAGAAGGCGAACTGGTTGACGACGAATTCCTTAAACGTCTTTTTGCCCTGATGGTGAAAACCGACATGGGTGCCGGTCCGGCAGGTTCCATCCGCGATGCCGTAGGAAAAAAATATCGTGCCCGCAAGATGACCATTCACCAGCTGGCCGAGGCTGCCGTAGAAGTCATCGTCGAGATCATGGAACAGGAAAGTTCCGATTTGCAAATGGCCACCTCCGGTCCCACGGTCGTTATGGTGGTCGGCGTCAACGGTTCTGGCAAAACAACGTCAATCGCCAAGCTCACACATTTGTTTCGTGAGCAGGGCAAGTCCGTTGTGCTGGGCGCCGGCGATACTTTTCGCGCGGCCGCCGTCGAGCAGCTAACGATCTGGGCCGATCGCCTGGGCGCGGAAATCGTAACCGGCAAACAGGGTGGCGATCCGGCAACCGTCGCCTATCGTGCCGTCGACCGGGCAAGGGAAACAAATGCCGATGTGTGCATCGTTGACACCGCCGGCCGGTTGCAAACCCAAAAGAACCTGATGGACCAGCTGACCAAGATTCGCAATGTAATGAAAAAGGTCATTCCGGATTCACCTCACGAAGTTCTGCTGGTGCTGGATGCAACTGCGGGGCAGAATGCGATCAGTCAAGCTCGCGGTTTCTCGGATGCCGCTGGCTGTACCGGAATCGTGCTGGCCAAGCTCGACGGCACTGCCAAGGGCGGCGTGGCGATTCCGATTCGTCAGGAATTCGGGTTGCCTGTCAAGTTCATCGGTCTGGGCGAAACACCTGATGCGATCGCGCAGTTCGATGTCGAGCAATACGTACACGCCCTGTTTGACCTGGATGACAAACAATGAAACTGATCATTGCCATCATCCAGCCGCATCGACTGGAATCCGTCAAGGACGCGTTGTCCGAAGTTGAGGTGTTTCGGCTGACGATCATGGACTGCCAGGGATTCGGGCGTCAGGGTGGCAAGGCCGAGTTGTTCAAGGCCGACGAGTTTCTGGCCAACCTGCGTCGCAAGGTCCAGTTGCAAATCGCCGTCAATGAAGAGTTTGTCGAACCCACCATCGCCGCCATCACCAAAGGCGGCCGCAGCGGCGAAGAAGGCGAGATTGGCGACGGCAAGAGCTTTGTGCTGCCATTGGACGAGTGTATTCGCATCCGCACAGGCGAACGCGGACCCGAAGCCATCTAGGGC
>JBPCVB010000551.1:0-3848 GCA_051010855.1 Pirellulaceae bacterium
CAGTAATACTGTGAACATTGTCGTCGTGACGCTGACGATGCTGTCCCTGGCGTTTTTTGTAACAGCCGGTTTCCCCGGCGCGTTGGCCAACGCGGGCCAGAATCTTCCATCGTTATTTGGAAACGGCGAATTTTCGAATTACGGACTGTTACAGGCCACCGCATTAATGTTTGTCGCCTACACGGGATATGGACGAATTGCGACATTGGGCGAGGAGGTCAAGGAGCCCGCATTCACGATCCCACGTGCGGTCATTGCGACATTGGTCGCCTCGATGATTCTTTATGTCAGCGTGGCGTTTGTGGGGTTGGCCAACGTAGGTGCCCAGGCCTTTGGCGATGCAACACGCGAACAGATTGCTCCGTTGCAGATCATTGCTGCGGGATTCGGAATTCCAGGCGCCGGAATGATTCTGGCCGTCGGTGCCATGACGGCCATGCTGGGTGTCGTGCTCAACCTGTTACTGGGATTGTCGCGAGTCCTGTTTGCCATGGGGCGACGATCGGACATGCCGCCTGGAGTTGCTCTCGTCAGCAAAACAACCAGCGTGCCGTGGCTGGCAACCGTCGTCGTGGCTGTCGTGATTGGCGGACTGGTGCTGCTGGGCGACGTGCGGCTTACCTGGTCGTTCAGCGCATTCACCGTACTGATCTATTACGCCATTACAAATCTTTGTGCGTTGCGTTTGCAACCTGAGCAAAGGCTGTATCCGGCCTGGATCGCCTGGTGCGGCCTGGCTGCTTGTCTGTTTCTGGCCTTTTGGGTTGACTGGTATGTGTGGCTGGCAGGAATCGGGTTGATTGCATTGGGACTGGCGTGGCACGAACTGGCGACAAGGGTAGCTGCTCGAGACCGCCGCGAAATCAGATAAGTCGGTACCACATATCCAAAAACGGTGACGCCCGGTCTCATCGTTCGCTGGGAATAAACAGACCGGTGTTGCCCTTGTAATTGGCCCGGTTTACCGCGACAGCGTCTCCGGCTTGGACATTTGTAAAAAACCATTCGTGTTTCCCGCGTCACAGTCGTCTAAAATCCGTGTATGCAATTGCAGCCCGCTCAAACACTGTCGCACTACCGCCTTGTCGAGCAGATCGGGGAAGGCGGGATGGGTGTGGTATGGAAAGCGGTCGACACGACACTCGATCGGGATGTGGCCATCAAGATTCTGCCACCTGCCTTTGCCAACGACATCGATCGACTGACAAGGTTTGAACGTGAAGCCAAATTGCTCGCTTCCCTGAATCACCCGAACATTGCCACCATTCATGGATTTCACGAGGATCAGGGCATCCGGTTTCTGGCTATGGAGTATCTGGGCGGTGACGATTTGTCGCGGATCATTTCTTCCGGGCCATTGCCGCTGGACGAATCGCTGGACGTCGCGCGGCAAGTTGCAGCAGCACTTGAAGAGGCACATGGCAACGGAGTGGTGCATCGCGATCTCAAGCCTGGCAATGTGATGTACACCGAAAGCCAGCAGGTGAAGGTGCTGGACTTTGGCCTGGCCCGCCGACAGGAATCCGGCGCGGATATTGGCAGTAGTCCCGATGCCAATACGATCACCAAGGCAGGCCCGACGTTGACCGAACCGGGGCACCTTGTGGGAACCACCCAGTATATGAGTCCGGAACAGGTGCGAGGTCGCGCGGTCGATCAACAGACAGACATCTGGGCGTTTGGCTGCGTGCTGTATCAAATGCTGACCGGCAAACGCGCTTTTACCGGCGAGACGGTTTCGGATTGTATTGCAGTCATTCTGCGAGTCGATCCCGATTACGAACAACTGCCTTCTGATACGCCTCAGTCGTTGCGACGGATCCTGTCACGTTGCCTCGAAAAGGACCCGCGCAGACGCTGGCGTAATATCGGCGACGTGCGACTGGCACTGGACGATGTAGCCGATGAGGCGGAATCACAATCCAGCGAAGAATTGGCGATCGCCGGCCAGGCAGGCAGCTTTTTGGTAAGACTCGCACCCTGGATGATCGCCATGGCTGCAATGGGCCTGGCGTTCCTGATGTGGTGGCAATCTTCATCGGTTCCATCGGCACCGGATCGATCGCTGATGCGGACCACCATTGAACCGGCACCGGGGGTTTCGTTGAGTTCCCGTTATGCGACCGTTGGCGTTCCGTCTCCCGATGGAACGAAACTGGTTTACACCGGAGAAGCGGATGGTCGCCAACAACTGTTTTTTCGCTCGCTGGATGACCTTGCTGCCCGACCGTTGCCCGGAACCGCGGGTGGCTGGCAGCCCTTCTTTTCTCCCAATGGCCAATGGGTTGGATTCTTTGCCGACCGCAAGTTAAAGAAAGTTCCGGTAGCAGGTGGAACAGCCGAAACGATTGTCGAGATCGGCAATAATCCGCGAGGTGGTTCATGGGGAGAGGACGGCTGGATTGTGCTCTCACCGACACAGACTTCGGGACTGTTGCGAGTACACGCCGACGACGGTACGACCGAAGCGCTAACCGAACTGGACTTTGCACTGGGCGAGAGCACCCACCGCTGGCCCCAGGTTTTGCCCGGTGCAAATGGTGTGCTGTACACGGCACGGATGGAAGGCACCAACTTTGACAGAGCCAATCTCGTCATTGATCCGCTCGATGGCAACGATCCAGTGATCGTGATCGAGCGTGGTGCGCATGGACGGTACGTGTCCAGTGGTCACATTGTGTTTGTACGCGGTGGTGCACTATATGCAGTTCCGTTTGATCTCCAGCAGCTGCGCACTATCGGCGAACCCGTCCGTATGATCGACGGAGTGACCTACAGTCCGCGCAATGGCGGGGCTCAATTTGCGGTGTCGGACAGCGGCACCTTGATCTATCGGCCCGGTTCGACGATGACTCTGGAATCCACACCTGTGTGGATTGATCCTTCCGGCGAAGTCGACGCGATCAACAGTTCGCAACGCATCTTCAGCCAGCCTCGTCTTTCGCCAGACGGGGATCGTTTGCTGGTTAGCATCTTTGATGGCCGGGCTTCCAGACTTTGGGCACTCGATCTGGCGCGCGGCACGTTTTCGCAAATCACGCATCGCGAATCGGTGGATGGTCGCTGGGTAGGACCCGACGGAGAGTTCGTTGTTTACTCGGCAGAAGCTGACAGAACACTCTCACTCTTCTTACGAACTGCGGATGGCCTCGGCGAGCCCCGGTTGCTGTTGAATTCGCCCCATCGGCAGATTCCCTGTACGGTTTCGCCCGATGGCAAATATGTCGTGTTCCAGGAACGCAATCCGGAATCCGGTTGGGACCTGATGGTGCTGGAACTGGACAGCGAAGGTTCACCGGTCGGCAGCCCGCGCAAGTTGCTGGCCACGCCGTCCAACGAGGAGAAGGCTCATTTTTCACGCGATGGCAGTTTCATTGCCTATGAGTCGGATGAAATGGACGGGGTCGTGCAGATTTATGTCCGCTCATTTCCCGATATGCAAAACAAGTTACAGGTATCCGAGCACGGTGCACGACAGCCCCGATTCTCGCCTGCGCAGGACGAACTGTATTTCTGGAGCACCGGCATCCAGCAGTTTCGCGGTGTTCACTATGTAATCGAGTCCAACGTCTTCACGCCCGACGCGCCGCGGCAATGCCTGGCCAGCAAACAGTTCAGTGTTTCAGGCGGCGGACAAGGCGGAGTATTGGCTGACCCTTCCTTTTCCGGCTTTGACGTGGCTCTCGATGGCGAACGTTTTTTAATGCTGGAACTGGCACCCGCCATCGCACCGTTGCATGAAGGCGATATGGTAATGGTAGTCAACTGGTTTTATGAACTTGAGAATCCGCGAGTTGATCGCTAAATAGAACATCATGGCTCTGTAGAAAACGACCGGGATCAAATCC
>JBPCVB010000552.1:0-2994 GCA_051010855.1 Pirellulaceae bacterium
GTGCTGGACGGCGTCGTGGCTGGAGTCAACCTGGTTGAAGAAGACCCCAGGGATATGTCCGTGGGCATCGGCGGATTGCCAAACGAACGCGGCGTCGTGCAACTGGACTCGGCTTGCATGCACGGCCCCACACATCAAGCCGGTGCCGTGGCCTGTATCGAGAACATCAAATACCCATCGCAGGTCGCCAAACTGGTGTTGTGGCGGACCGATCATGTGCTGTTGGTCGGTCAGGGCGCATTGGAATTTGCCAGGGCGCACGGATTCGAGGAAGAAGAGCTGTTGACCGATCGGGCGCGGCAAGTCTGGCTGCGCTGGAAAGAAAACCTCTCCGACCAGGACGACTGGCTGGCGCCGCCAAAACCCGAGCCCGAAGCAGTTGGTGACGGTCAAAGCTGGATGAATCCCGGCCGGTACCATGATCACGGTTTGTACGACCACGGCGAGGACATCGAGGTGCTGGCTCGCAGGGTGCTGAGTCAACGTCCGACCGGCACCATCCACTGCAGTGGTATGGACGCCAGTGGCAATGTTTCCTGCGTAACGACCACCAGCGGACTTGGCATGAAAATTCCTGGACGGGTCGGTGACTCGCCGATCATAGGTGCCGGGCTGTACTGCGACAACGAAATCGGTTCCTGCGGCAGCACCGGGCGTGGCGAAGCCAACTTGCAAAACCTGTGCAGTTTTGCCGCAGTTGAATTAATGAGAACCGGAATGGAACCGGCTGAAGCAGGTTTGGAAGTGCTGCGTCGGGTTTCCCAACACTCGCACCCGCGGTTGCTAAACGACAACGGTGAGGCGGCGTTTGGTTTGCAGTTCTATTTGATTCGCAAGGATGGCAAACATGCTGGTGTCACTATGCGTGGACAGGGCAAATTCGCCATCACCGACAAGGATGGAACGCGGCACGAAGATCTGGTCTCGTTGTACTAGTCCGATACCATGAAGCGATGTCCTTACTGCGGCGGAGAAATCAAACCGGGTGCCGGCCAATGTCCGCACTGTGACCGGCAATTCGGCCAGACGAAGGACGAATCAGAAAAGCCGTCGCTTTCCAGCATGGATGCATATCAACGCATCGTGCCCACCTGGGTGTTCGTTGTCGCGGTCCTGTTGGCGGTACTTGGCCTGGTGCTGGTGTTTGTTACCTAGAAAAACCGCGTGCGGTTCGTGCGCGGCCCCTCTCCCTCGGGGAGAGGTGGTTGGGCTTTTGAAAAAAAGGCCAACCGGGTGAGGGCCTACAATGCATTGAAAAGCCGTTGCGATGAAGAAGTTCCCGCCCTCATCCGCCCTCCGGGCACCTTCTCCCCGAGGGAGAAGGGAGGGAAAGCGCACCATAATGAAAGGTCCTTTTTAGGTCCCCTCACCCGATGACCAATGACAAGATCGCGGACACGCTGGAACAACTGGCGGACCTGCTGGAATTTACAGGCACCAATCCTTTTCGGCTGCGAGCTTATCGAAACGCGGCGCGCACGATCCGGGACATGACGGATTCAATTGCCACGCTCGTCGAGGATGAGGCGGACCTGACTAAACTTGAGGGCATCGGCAAGTCAGTCGCGGAAAAGTGCAAGGTGTTGGTCAATACCGGCAAGCTGCCGCAACTGGAAGAACTGCTGGAAGAGATTCCAAAATCCGTTCTGGACATGCTGCGTATTCCCGGACTGGGTCCCAAACGAGCGGCGGTGTTGTTCAACGAAATGAACATCACGACGCTGGATGAACTGAAGGCAGTTTGCGAGGCGGAAAAAGTTCGAGAGTTGGAAGGTTTTGGCGCCAAGACCGAGCAAACTATTCTGGCGGGCATGGAAATCGCAGCGGCTGCCGAGCAACGGAAACTCTGGTCGGAAGTTGATGATCTGGTCGATCGATTGCGTGAACACTTGTCAAAATGTGATGCCATTGAGCAGTTGGAAATTGCGGGCAGCTACCGGCGTGGCAAGGAGACTGTCGGCGACCTCGATATTCTTGTGACGTCATCGCGTGGCCACGAAGTTATGCAATGCCTCGGTGAATTCCCGGAGATTGAATCCGAGATCATTCGTGGCGGAACCAAGATGTCGGTGCGACTGGACGATGGTTTTCAAATCGACTTGCGTGTTGTAGGTGAGGAGTCCTTCGGCGCGGCCTTGCAATATTTCACGGGCAGCAAGGATCACAATGTCATCGTGAGAGGAATGGCCAAGGATCGAGGTCTGAAGATCAACGAATGGGGTCTGCACGAAGTCGACGGTGAAAAGGAAACGTGGATTGCCGGCCGCACCGAAAAGGAACTTTACGACGCCCTGGACTTGCCAACCTTCCCGCCCGAGATACGCGAAGCGAGACGCGAGTTCCAGTGGGCCGAAGCAGGCGAGTTGCCTGAGCTGATCGAGCTGGATGACATTCGTGGCGATCTGCACATGCATACGACGGCCACCGACGCCAAGGCCAGCATCGAGGAGATGGCCGTAGCCGCCAGGAAGATGGGATACAAGTACATCTCGATTACCGATCATTCCAAACGCGTTGCCATGGCCAACGGCCTGGACGACGATCGATTGCTGGAACAGTGGGAGCAGGTCGATGCCGTCAGCGAGTCGATGAAGCGATTCGATGTACTCAAGGGCATCGAGGTCGATATCCTGGAGAATGGCGACCTTGATATTTCGGACGAAGTGCTCGCTCAGGCCGACTGGGTCACAGCCAGTGTGCATTACGGAGGGACCCAGTCACGCGACAGAATCACCAAACGGATTACCGACGCATTGGCTCACCCGTCGATTTCTTCAATTTCGCATCCCACGGGCCGCTTGTTGAACCAACGCGAGCCCTACGAAGTCGACATCCGCGCGGTGATTGAAGCGGCGAGCGAGCATGGCAAGTTTCTGGAGTTGAATGCTCATCCGATGAGACTGGATCTCAACGATGTGAATTGCATGATGGCTCAGGAAGCTGGAGTCAAGATCGTGATCAACACCGATGCGCACAGTGTGCGTGGTCTGCAGA
>JBPCVB010000553.1:0-3910 GCA_051010855.1 Pirellulaceae bacterium
GCACAGCAGAAGGCACCCTTTGCTGTATCAAGGTAACGGGCGACCACCCTGTCGTCCCGACCAAAGACTTCGGGTAGTCACAGACCTGATCAACGGCGGATCACGATGCCACCCAAAGTCCGTTACAATCGTCCACAGGACATCGAGGATCAACCAAAACTGGTCGACGAGAAAGAGAACCCGGATTGAGTGCGTACGAAGTCAATTTCGACGGCATTGTCGGTCCCACGCACAACTATGCGGGACTATCGTTCGGCAATATTGCGTCGACCAGCCACATGAATCGTTCGTCGAGTCCGCGACAGGCCGCGTTGCAGGGACTGGAGAAAATGCGGTTTGTGCATTCGCTGGGAATTCCCCAGGCGGTGCTGCCTCCATTGCGTCGACCGCGGCTG
Organism: Pirellulaceae bacterium; assembly: GCA_051010855.1. Lineage (GTDB taxonomy): Bacteria > Planctomycetota > Planctomycetia > Pirellulales > Pirellulaceae > CAJQPP01. The sequence goes on from JBPCVB010000553.1 coordinate 396, forward strand.
GAATTGTTGCGTGACCTTGGATATTCGGGCTCGGACACCGAGGTGGTTGATGCTGCGTGGAAGAGTCAGCGTAGTCTCGTGGCGGCCTGTTTCAGTGCCTCAAACATGTGGACCGCCAACGCCGCTACGGTTTCGCCTTCGCCAGATTGTGGCGATAACCGGCTACATCTGACGCCAGCCAACCTGCAGTCAGGCCTTCATCGGTCGATCGAAGCGGATGAAACCACCCGGATGCTGCGAGCTGTGTTTCCCGATGCGGATCGGTTTGTTGTGCACGAACCCCTGCCCGCCAACACCGCCACCTCGGATGAAGGAGCAGCTAATCACACCCGTTTGTGTGTCGACTATGCAGACTTCGGAGTGGAGGTTTTCGTATTCGGTCGTTCGGCATTCGATCAGACACGCCCGGTTCCGATCAAGTTTCCGGCGCGGCAGACGCTGGAGGCCAGTGAGGCGATCGCCCGGCGTCACCGACTCGATGCGAGGTCCACATTGATGATCCAGCAGTTACCTGCCGCCATCGACGCCGGGGTGTTTCACAATGATGTGATTTCGGTGGGCAATCGCAATTACTTCCTCTATCACGAGCAGGCCTTTGTGGATACGCAGGCGGCGGTCTCATCCATTCGCGCAGTCTTTGTGCAGAATTGCGGCGATTCGCTGTTCACCACGTGTATCACGAACGCGGAATTGTCGATGATCGACGCGGTCAAGAGTTACCTGTTCAACAGTCAATTGCTGTCGCGTCCTGATGGCGGGATGACGTTGTTGTGTCCGGTTGAAGTGCGTGAACTGGCCAGCGCCAAATCCTGCACCGACAGGATATTGCAAGAAGATAATCCGGTGGACAGCGTGGAGTTTCTCGACCTGCGGCAGAGTATGTATAACGGTGGCGGTCCGGCCTGTTTGCGGCTGCGTATCGTGCTGACTGACGACGCACTGGAATCGCTTAACCCAGGTGTACGGTTTACTGCTACGCTCTACGAAAAGTTGAAGGATTGGGTAAACGATCATTATCGTAACGAATTGGCGCCCGATGATTTGTGCGACCCACAGCTGATTCATGAGGTCGACGCGGCGTTTGTGGAGCTGGCGACGATTCTGCAGCTTCCCTTGTCTGTTTTCCGGTTCCAGTCGTAACGCGTATTCGGTTGTCTCCGATCAGTGACCGGTTCATGTTTGCGGGTTTTGTTTTGGCTGCGCAAACTCTGTTTCCACGCGCAAAAAAGTTCTTTTTCTTCTGTGGCCCTGGTCGATAAGATTCACGCATGGATGACGTGCATCATCATGGAGGTACGTACCCACCTCACCCCCCCCGAGGATCGTGCCATGTCCCCCGACTCAGTGCACTCGATTATTCTCCTTTTGTTTGTTTCCGTTTGGGCTCTGATCGGCCAGTTCACTTTTATCAAACAGTGACGCTGCTCGATTGCGTCATGGTTGTACCGTAGCAGTCCTGCGACACGTTGTGTTATCCTGAGTTGATGCACGATCCTGCAGTCCTTGTTGCCGCTACGAGAGATTCTCGCGATGAATCGTCCGCCGATGAACCTTCAAAGTTCGCTCGGCAGGCAGGGCGTCGCTACGCGTACACTCATGATGAGCAACCTGACTACGTGCCAGCGCCAAGGCGTCGACGGAAACGCATTCCTCTCATTCTGTTCCTGCTGACCTGTCTGTCGACGTTTTGGGTAGGCATTACGGACTGGCAGCCGATGTACGAGCTGCAAAATCTGTTTGTGGCCGGGCCCCAGGGCGGAATCCAGCTGGACCTGATGTCCCTGCGACGGTTGATTGTGCGCAACTGGAGCCAGGGTCTGATCTACATGGCTTGCGTGCTGGCTATCCTGCTGGTTCACGAAATGGGCCACTTCATCATGACGGTGATCTACCGGATTCCGGCCACCGCCCCGATCTTTTTGCCCTTCCCATTTAACCCCATTGGCACCCTCGGCGCCGTGATCGGCATGGAAGGGATGCAGGCCGATCGGCGTCAGATTTTTGATATCGGCATCGCTGGACCACTGGCGGGACTGGTGGTTGCATTGCCATTGGCCATCATTGGTATCAACCAGCTGGACCTGACGCAGCCGCCCAGTGGCCAATTGGCCTTCGAATGCCCGCTGTTGTTCAAGTGGATCATTTCCGCGATGCAAATTGAGGGTTACGAATCGGCACTTGAGACCGGTGTCTGGCTCAATCAGCTGAATCCGTTCTTTGCAGCGGCATGGGTCGGCTTTGTGGTAACCGGTTTGAACATGATTCCGGTTGGGCAACTGGATGGCGGGCATATCACGCACGCAATCTTTGGCAAATACGCGCATTGGGTCGCCGAGTGCATTATTGTGCTTGCGATAGCCTTTATGGTGTTTCGCGGAATCCCGCATCTTGCCGTGATGGTACTGCTGTTGCTGGTCATGGGCACTCAGCACCCACCGACCCGCGACGATACGGTCAAACTCGGGCCGGGCCGCATCACGCTGGGGCTGTTGTCGTTGACGATTCCCCTGCTCTGTTTCCCGCCATATATCTTTCACATCGAGTTCTAGTCGACCACGATAACATGGCGGGACCGCAGGCTCTGGCAAGCCATCGACCGGTACCGGACTTCGTTTGAGCAACGTGGCGGATTTCAGTATCTGATCAGGTATTTGTGCAGCGGCCTGTCACTCGGCTAAGATATGAAGCCACGTTTGATTTGGATTTGAGTTCCTGGAGTCCCTGATGTCCCGTCTTGTTACCTTGTTTACCGGCCAGTGGGCCGATTTGCCAATTGTCGATATGGCGCGCAGGACTCGTGAGTTCGGTTATGACGGAATCGAACTTGCCTGCTGGGGCGACCACTTCGAAGTCGACAAGGCCCTTAGCGACGACGGGTATTGCGAACAGCTGCGGTCTTTGCTGGAAAGTCACGAATTGCAATGCAGGGCCATTTCGACACACCTGGTCGGTCAGGCCGTGTGTGACAATATTGATCAGCGGCATCAGGCGATTTTGCCGCCGCATGTCTGGGGCGATGGCGATCCGGCAGGCGTCAACCAGCGAGCGATCGAAGAATTGAAAGACACTGCCCGCGCGGCGCAGAAATTCGGTGTCGACGTTGTCAACGGATTCACGGGTTCCAGCATCTGGCACTTGCTTTATTCGTTCCCGCCGGTATCGCCGGAAATGATCGACGAAGGATTCCAGCTGTTTGCCGAACGGTGGAATCCGATCCTCGACGTTTTTGAGGAATGCGGTGTGCGATTCGCGTTGGAAGTACATCCCACCGAAATCGCTTTTGACATTTTTACGGCAGCCCGCGCGCTGGAGGCCATCAACCACCGGCCTGAGTTCGGATTCAACTTTGATCCCAGCCACCTGCATTGGCAGGGCGTCGATCCAGTTGCCTTCATCCGTGAATTCCCGGAGCGCATTTATCATGTGCATATCAAGGACGCGATCACGACACTGGATGGCCGATCGGGAATCCTGGCCAGCCATCTGGATTTTGGCGACCCGCGACGCGGTTGGGA
>JBPCVB010000554.1:0-3222 GCA_051010855.1 Pirellulaceae bacterium
CCCGTCACGCGCGCAAACACCCGGCGGGCCGTTTCGATCACAAAACGCGTCGCGCCTGAGATTTCCAGAAACGCGCCAAAAATCACAAACAGAAAGACGTACTTGAACATCACGCCCAGCGGAATGCCGAACACGCCATCGAGAAAAGTTGTTTTAGCTAGTGCCTTGAGGTCTTCGCCGCTGTGCGGCAGCATCCAGTCAGGCAGCTGTGGAATTTCGTACTTGAGTGACAGGTTGCAATAGTAGCTGTGCGCCACAAAGATCAATGCCAGCAGCGGCACGATCCAGCCAATCGTGCGGCGTGTTGCTTCCAGCACCACGACCAGCCCGATTATCCCAAACACCATATCGATTTGTTTGACGGACCCGGAACGGTCGCCCAAAGACTGGCCGTCGATCCAGAATTGCTCAAACAGTTGTTCGTTCTGGATGATGACGTAACCACAGGAAACGATCGCACCGAGGGCCAGCAACCAGTCCACGACACGCGACCACCGTGAATCCTTCAATCGCTGGCTGGCTGGAAAGGCCAGAAAACAGATCACGAATCCCAGCAACGCAAACATGGCCAGGCGTGACACGGGTTGTTGCATCCACGGAAAGATCACTTCGATCAGCGTGAACAGACAAAGCGCGACCGAGAACAACGTGATCAATCCGGACCGCGTGAGAAACAGCCACTGGATCTTTTGTCCAAGCGTTGATTTGCCGTTGCCGTCGTCAACCACGGTTTATTGCTGCTCCTGCAAAAGCATACCGCGACGGTAAGCGGTCATGGCCGGTCTGCGTCGTTTTCTGCCGGCCAGATTCCGGCTTCCTTGTAGTAACGAATCGCTCCGGGATGGAACGGAGTGCCGGTAAATTTCACTGCGTTTTCTTCGGTCAGGTTGAACCGGGCAGCCGGATGCAGCGTGGTTGATTCGCGGTTTTCCCAGAGGATTTTGGTGATCGTATACACGGTCTCTTCATCCATGTCAGCTGAAGCAATCAGATGCATCGAGCCTACGTTTAAGCCGTTGTAGTCGCTTTCCAGGTCGGAGTACTTGTCCTGGGGAATCGTTTGCCGCCAGAAGAACGCATACTGCTCAATGACGTCATCCATCGCGGACTCTTCGAAGGGAATAAAGTGCACATCCTGTTCATTGCACAGTCGCTGCAGGGCCGGCGCCGGGACAGCGCCGCCAAGAAAGGCCGCATCCGCCTGGCCATCGGCCAGCATATCGACCGTAGCGCTCTGGCCCTCATTGGATTTGGTAAAGTCGTCAAACGACAGGCCGTGCGCTTCCAGAATTGGGCCAATAAACATCTCAAAGCCAGCCCCGGGAGGTCCGCAAACCACACTCTTGCCCTTCAGGTCGGCAATGGTTTCGATACCCGAATTCTTGCGGGTTACGAACATGGCCACGTTGGGGGCCAGTGTGGCAATGGCCCGAATATCGTGTTTCTGGTCCCAGGTCCCTTCGCCGGTTGTGGCAAAATGACTGATGGCCGAGTTGGAAACAGCCAACTGAAACTCGCCCGACGTCAACTTGCGAATGTTTTCCTGCGAACCTTTGGAGGTCTTGGCCTGGGCTTTCCACTCGGCATCGCCCTTGTTCGTATTCAGCGTTTCCGCGACAGAAGAACCTACCGGATTGAAGACACCGCCCGGGGGCGAAGTCCCGATATCCACGAACTGCCGCTTGCCCGATTTCCCGCCGCCCGACTGGTCACGCGGGGTGCAACCGGTACTAATTAACAAACCGATAGCCAGCAAAGCCAGGGGCAGGACGAGGCAATGAGGCGACTTGACCGTGAACATATCGAGGCTTTCTGCGGAAATTTGAGGTAACGGGACCGATATTAGCATACCAGCGTGGCGCGGGCATCATGCCTGTCACCACATGGGGTGACATCTTGCCGGTGATCGAGGGAAAACGCCAAAAACGCCTTGAAGTTTCGCGCCGAATTTCCATAATGGCGGGTTCGCAAAACACCTTTAACTGCTGAATCGAATTCGTCCAAATGAGAAGACCTACCCGTCCCCGTTCGCGTCGCAAAATGAAAGCCAAGACGCGGACCGTCCGCAAGGACCCGCTGTTCGTCGATGGCCAGCGACCCCGTCCCATGTATGTCGACTACAAGGACGCGGATTTCCTCAAGAAACTGGTCAGTCGGCACGGCCGCATCGTAGGTCGGCGCAAGACCGGTTGCTCGGCCGTCAGCCAGCACGCCGTGACCGAAGCCATCAAGCGGGCCCGATTCATGGCCCTGTTGCCTTACGTGGGTGACTAATGGCAATCCTTCTCCCTCGGGGAGAAGGTGGGCCCGGCAAAGTCGGGCTCGGATGAGGGCCTACCCGAACCAAACAGCAAACCCGAGCCTGTCCTGAACCGGACGGGCTATTTTTTTGGCCGCAACATGCCCGAGACTTTCCAGACAACCCGACTCGTCGAATTCCGTGACACCGATGCGGCAGGCATCGTGCATTTCTCAGTCTTCTTTGCCTATATGGAAGAAGCCGAGCACGAGTTGCTACGACACCTGGGAATGAGCGTAGTATCGGACATCGACGGCAAGACCGTTTCCTGGCCACGCGTCGCCGCCCGTTGCGATTACCGCAAGGCAATTCGGTTTGAACAGACTGTGACAATCGATGTTTCCGTGGAGCGTATCGGCACCAAGAGCGTGACCTGGCAGTTCCATTTCCGGGACGCAGACGGCGACGCGGTCGCGGAAGGAACGGTCACGGCCGTCTGTTGTGAGATTCCGCACGGTGACATTCGGGAGAACAAACGGCCAATTCCCATCGAGATCCCTGAGCTGTTTGTCAACAAGTTGCAGCCGTATCTCATCGCTTGACGCAATACGAGCCCGAAGTGCCAGCGAGTGGTTATGGGTTCCCTCGCTCGCGCTTCGGGCTCGTATTGTCCGCTCAGTTAATCCGCGACCTCTTCGCGTCTCCGCATCTCCGCGTCTCTGCGAGACATCGTCGAGATGGTAACATCACCGCATGTCCGCCTACCTCCAGGATCTGACTCTCCGCCTTGCCGCCGGCATTTCCCATTTGCCGCAGGATGTACGCGAGCGGCATGCGCAATACCTCAAGGCTGCCCAGTGCGACGACGGGGGATTTGGAGGACGGATGGGCGACAGCGATCTCTACTACACGTCCTTTGCGTTGCGAGCTCTGGCGATTCTGGACCAGCTGGGCGAAGAGGTGACCGGTCCGGCCACACAGTT
>JBPCVB010000555.1:0-9921 GCA_051010855.1 Pirellulaceae bacterium
GTCCACAGCGAGCAGATCCGGGCGAACGTTAAACGCGTGTTCGATACGCCCGATCGTGGCCGGAAACGAGCCGCCGCCGTGCGCAAAACAGACTTTCAGTTTGGGCAAGCGCTCGAATACTCCACCGAAAATCATCGAGCAAATCGCAAGCGAATTTTCCGCGGGCATACCAACCAGCCATGGCAGCCAGTATTTGTTCATCCGATCCTTGCCCATCATGTCCCAGGGATGCACAAAAATCACAGCACCCAGTTCCTCGGCGGCAGCAAAGAGTTCGAACAGATTGGGGTCGCTGAGATTCCACTGGTTCACGTGTGAGCCGATTTCAATGCCTGCCAGTCCAAGCTCCCTGACACAACGTTCCAATTCCGGAATGGCCAGTCGCGGCTTTTGCATGGGGACGGTGCCCAGTCCGCAAAACCGGTTGGGATAATCCCGGCAGATACCCGCGATATGGTCGTTGAGGATTTTGGACAGGTCGAGCGCGTCCTCTGCCTTGGCCCAGTAGCTGAACATGATCGGCACGGTGGACAGTACCTGCATGTCGACGCCGTGTTCGTCACAGTCCCGCATCCGGGCTTGCGGGCACCAGCAGTTGTCCTGAATCTCACGAAAGAAACGCCCGTCAATCATCATGCGAGCGCAGCCGGGCTGTTCATGCACCAGCGAAACAAAGCCCCCATAGCCGTATCGCTGGGCAAGATCCGGCCACGTTTCCGGCAGGATATGCGTATGCACATCAATGACCGGATTCTCGGGAAGCTGAAGGGAGGTCACTGGATGGCCGGTCGTCCTGGGAAAACGTAAGGATCGATGCCGTTACTCGATCGTCGCGATGCATTTTAGTTCAATCGCGATAGGTGTGGGAAGCGCACCAACCTCGACGGTCGTTCGACAAGGTTGCACATCGGCAAAGTACTCGGCGTAGACCTTGTTATAGGCGGCAAAGTCGTCGGCCATGTTGGTCAAAAACACCGTGACGTCGACCAGTTGTGACCAGCTGGATCCGGAATCCTCAATAATGGTTCGCACATTCTCAAACACGCTGCGGCATTGCGCCTCGATATCGTAGGCCACCAGATTGCCGCTTGTGTCGGTTTGGTTGCCCGGAATCTCATTCGTACCTGCCCGGCGAGGACCGACTCCGGACAGGAAAAGCAGGTTGCCCACGCGGCGTGCATGCGGATACAGGCCCACCGGATTGGGCGCGCGGTCGGTTTTGATGGGATCGGTCATGATGCCACTGTACTCGTCCCCGTCGCGAAACCGCAAGCCGCCATCGCGATCAGGCACAAACAGGTTGATGATAGCCTGCAAAATGATCAGTCTTGTTCGTTGTCATCGGAGATCTTCAGAAAACGGATCCCCCGCCCTTCGCGCAACTTGATGTCCCAGCCCGGGTGCGCTTCATGCAATCGAGTTGCAGTCTCCTGCGACACGCCGTCGGGCAACAACACCAGGGCGCTGTCGAATTGCAGTCCATCGCTTTCCAGCATCAAATCAATCGAGCGATCCGTGATTCTTGTTCCGTCCAACCACAAAACGCGCTGGACTCCACCCGGCTGAGGGTTATCGGTTTCCCACGACGCGAGAATTTCCGCGAACAATTCGTCATCAAGTTCCGAGTTCTGCAGGTTGATGTAGCGAACACCTCGCAATTGGCCCAGCTGCCTGATCGTGTCGGCTCCGACGCGAAACCCTCTTGCTTCTGGCATGCGGCCTGTGATGGCGTAACCCTCCAGTTGTTCGAGGTTGCCGATGTCGCGCAGACCTGCGCCGGTTAAATCCTCCAAATTCGTCAAGCCGACGCGGGTCAGGTTGGCCATGTCACACATGGCCAGTACCGCGTCGTCCGTCACGCGGACGTTGTTCAGCATGAGAGTCTTGAGGTTTTGCAAATCTTGCAGATGCTGAATTCCGGTTTCCGATACCATCCCGTGAATCAGACTGACAAATTCAAGTTGCGGCAGGTTCCCCAGGACCTCAAGAAGCTCATCGCCATTGCGGGGATTGACGCTGATGAACGTTCTTAATTGCTGCAAATCACGGAATGATTCGAATGAGCGTCTGTCAATGTCACGGCTGAATTCCAGCAATTTGAGGCTTTCCAGCCCCTGCAATTTTCCGAGAGCCGCAATTTCTTCATTTCCGAACTCGAAATTCTGAATATCGAGTCCTGATGCGCCCAGTTCACCTATTAATTGCAGATCCGAGACGGTTCCCTTCCAGTTGCCCGAAACGCGGCGTTGCCAGGCCCGTCTGTATTCATCCCCTTCGCCGGAGATTGACCGAGCACCGACATTGGACCGTTGTTGACGCAGCAGCACATACGGTTGGTCGTCGTCGAAGACGATCAAGGCCCCCAGGCGGGCCAGCTGCTTCAACGCATCCAGCTGATTCATATCCAGGCCAGCCTCGACGCCCTGTTCGGTCAGTTCGGCCAGATATTCCTCCCACATCTGCTCATCGGTGGGACGCTGGCCGCGTTCCTGAGCTGGCAATCGACCGGAGCACGCAACGAAAACCATGACAACCACAACCACCACAGTTCGCGTGATACTCTGACTACGACCAATCACGGTACAACCCCCCGGAATGTTGAGTGTCCAAAAAGGAATGTCCAAGGCAGAAGTGAAAAAACGCCAGACTTAATACTTCACGCAAACATTTTTTGGTTCGGTAAAGAACCGCAGTGATTCCATGCCGCCTTCGCGTCCCAGTCCACTGGCTTTCATACCGCCAAACGGCGTGCGCAGGTCGCGAATCATCCAGCAGTTGACCCAGACGACGCCCGAGTCAATCCGCTCGGCCATGCGATGGCCCCGGCCAATGTCGTTCGTCCATACTGACGCGGCGAGTCCGTATTTCGTACCATTGGCCAGCTGCGCAGCTTGTTTTTCGTCGTCAAACGGCTGGATCGTGACTACCGGACCAAAAATCTCCTGCTGGTTGGTCTGGCTGTCGGCTGCGAGTCCGGTAAACACAGTTGGCTGGACGAAGTAACCATCCGAGCAACGGCCACCCGGCTCGGCGGCAACGCCACCGCAATGCAATTCGCCGCCTTCCTGTTTTGCCGTTTCGATGCAGCCCAGAATTTTTTTCTGATGCGGTTGCGAGACCACGGCACCCAGGTCGCTGGACTGCTCGCGCGGGTCGCCCACTGTCATTTTTTTCGAGCGCTGGACAAAGTCGTCGACAAAACTTTCATACATCGATCGCTCGACGAGGACACGCGAGCCGCACAGGCAAATCTGGCCCTGATTGGCAAAGGAACTTTGCAACGTTGTCTCCATCATCTTTTCGTAATCGCAGTCCTCGAAGATCACGATCGGGTTCTTGCCGCCAAGTTCCAGCGAGAACTTTTTGAACTGCGGAGCCACTGTGCGGGCAATGTGTTCACCGGTTTGTGTGCCGCCGGTAAACGAAATGGCCTTGATACCGGGATGCGTCAGCATGGCATCGCCGGTCGTCGCGCCGCTGCCGTGAACAATATTCAGTACGCCTGGCGGCATGCCGGCTTCGATACAAAGCTCCGAGAACAGGTAGGCCGTCATTGGCGTGACTTCCGACGGCTTGGCGATCACACAGTTACCCATAGCCAGCGCCGGAGCAATTTTCCAGGACAGCAGATACAGCGGCAGATTCCACGGCGAAATAATGCCCACGACACCCAATGGCTGACGCAGCACGTAATTGATGCCACGGGGCATCGCGTAGGACTCGCTCGTAAACCCTTCGGCGATCCCGGCATAAAACCGGATGTTGGCCGAGACGCGAGGAATATCCACTGCACGGGCCAGCCGCAAAGGCTTGCCATTGTCGTCCGATTCGGCGGTCACCAGACGATCACGGTCGCGGTCTACCAGATCGGCTACTCGACGCAGAATGGTTGATCGCTCAGCCTGTGACTTGCGCGCCCATTTGGGAAAGGCTGCTTCGGCGCTTGTCACTGCCGCATCAATGTCGTCGGTGTGCGAGTTGGGAACCTGGGAATAGACCTGGCCAATGGCCGGATTCACATTGTCCAGATAATCGCCGCTGCCGGGTTCGTGCAATTCGCCGCCAATGTAATTCTTGATTTGCGTTACAGACATTGGATTCGACCTCCATCAACCGGAATGTTGACACCGTTAACATATGAGGCAGCCGGAGTTGCCAAAAACGCCACGACTGCTGCCAGTTCGGCAGGTTCGCCAAATCGCGCCGCGGGTATCGCGGCCTTCATTTGATCAGCGACCGCTTCCGGCGAAACGCCCTGTTTTTCTGCACGACCATTGATCAACGATTCCAGCCTGCCAGTCCAACACATGCCCGGCAACATATTGTTTACCGTGATGCCAAAGGGAGCCAGTTCCCCGGCCAGCGTTTTAGCCCAACTGGCCACGGCACCCCGCGTCGTGTTGGACACTCCAAGTCCCGGAATGGGCGTTTTCACGGACATGGAAATGATATTGATGATCCGGCCAAATTCATGCTCTTTCATGGCCGGCACCAGTGCCTGCACCAGAATGTGGTTGCAGATGAGGTGGTTATTGAACCCGATACGGAACTCTTCGACGGTGGCGTCCATCGCGGGAGCGGCTGGTGGACCGCCGGTGTTGTTTACCAGAATATCTGCGTGATTGCCCACTGCGACCCAGTCATTAATCTGATTTTCCACTTCGCTGGGGTCGGAAAAATCGGCGACCAGATACCCATGGCTTTGGTTGGCTGGCGTCGGCAAGTTGCTGACGGCATCCTTGAGCGACTGTTCGTTGCGGGCCATCAGGATCACGGTCGCACCCAGGGCGGCAAGTTCGATGGCCGAGGCATGGCCGATCCCTTGCGTGCTGCCGCACACGACCGCAGTTTTGCCGGTAAGATCAAGATTCATAAATGGTTCCCAAATGAATTCAGGTGCGTGGTGCTGAATGATCGAGGATTCTGATCGTAACATTGACCGTACGGCTTTGAAATTCGGGGCACCGCAACTCTAATGGTGCGACAGCTCGAGCCAATCAAGAAACGCCTATGAAAATCACTTTTGAACTCGGTAGCCGAACCGCGAGCGTCGACTCGACCGCCGGTCATTCGCTGGCTATTCCAATGAATTTTGGTGGCGACCAGCCAAACCACTTCGGTGTCGATCGCGCGGTCGACAAAACCGTAGAAGTGGGTGATTTCGTCGGCGATACCCGGCGTGGCGGTAGTTGCAATGTCGACCAGTTGAAGCTTATCCCGCACTGCAACGGCACACATACGGAATCGGTGGCCCATATAGTCAATGAGGACGTTCCTGTCAGCGATTTGGCAATCGATGTGTGGGTACTGACGCGACTGGTTTCTGTGACGCCGGTATCCGCTCGCGACACGCGGGAGTCGTATCGTCCGGAACTCGACCACCATGATCACGTGATCACCGCTGATCAATTGCAGTCGGTAACAAATGGTGCCGACTTGTCAGAGGCCAGGGCACTGATCATTCGCACACTGCCAAACTCAGTTGACAAAAAGATTGTTGCCTGGGGTCAGCCCGAGCACCCGGCGTTTTTGACGGTCGAAGCAATGACCTGGGTTGTCGATCAGGAAATCGAACACCTCCTGCTGGACTTGCCGTCCATTGACAAGATGTATGACGAAGGGCTGTTGACCAATCATCATATTTTCTGGAATGTTCCCGAGGGCACACATTCGCTGACGGCCGACGTACGCACGACAAACTCGATTACTGAAATGGCGTTTATCGAAGATGAATTAGCCGATGGCGAGTACATGTTAAACCTGCAGTATCCGGCTTTTGCGTCGGACGCTGCCCCGTCGCGACCCGTAATTTTTCCGTTGCTTGACTGAGACATGATGTCTGAAACGAGAACCTACGACGAGCGACTGGAATTGGCGCGTGAACTCGACCGCTCCGACGAGTTGGCGGGCTTTCGTGAACAGTTTCATATCCCGCGGCAGGAGAATGGCGATCCGGTTTTGTATCTGACTGGCCATTCTCTGGGCCTGCAACCCAAACGGACGGGCAGTTATGTGCAGGAAGTCCTGGACCAATGGCAGCATCTGGGCGTCCGTGGACATTTCGAGGGCGATTATCCGTGGGCGCCTTATCACGAGTTTCTCGCCGAGCCGATGGCGAATCTGATCGGCGCTCTGCCTGGCGAAGTCGTGATGATGAATTCATTGACGGTGAACCTGCATTTGATGCTGGCCACCTTCTACAAACCCACGTCCAGGCGGCACAAGATCCTGATCGAGGAAGGAGCGTTTCCGTCTGATTATCAGGCTGTGATTTCGCAAATCGCCTGGCATGGTTTCTCGCCGGAAGAGTCGTTGATAAGGATCAAGCCGCCTCAGGGAGGCAATGTAGCCGACTACGAATCATTGGGCCGGTTGATTGAAGAACAGGGCCATGAAATTGCGGTCATCATGTTACCCGGCGTTCAGTACTACACCGGTCAGGTGTTATGGATGAACTACATCACCACGCTGGCACACCAGCGAGACATCGTTGTTGGTTTCGATCTGGCTCATGCAGCAGGTAACATCCAGATGTCCGTGCATGATTGGGACATCGACTTCGCAGTGTGGTGCAGTTACAAGTATCTGAATTCAGGGCCCGGTTCAGTCGGCGGCTGTTACGTTCATGAAAGACATGCGCGGAATGTTGACTTGCCGCGATTGGCGGGCTGGTGGGGACACGACAAGGCAACTCGATTTTTGATGAAGAATGAGTTCTCGCCGATTCCCACGGCCGAAGGCTGGCAATTGAGCAATCCGCCGATCCTGTCACTTGCGGCTATTCGCGCGTCGCTGGACGTTTTTACTGAAGCCGGCGGAATGGAACCGCTGTGCCACAAATCGGGGTTACTGACCAGTTACCTTGAGGCGCAGTTGATCAGCCAGCTCGGCGATCGAGTCAACATCATTACACCGCTGGTCGATCGAGGATGCCAGTTGTCGTTGGAAATCGATTGCGGCGATATCCCCGGTCAACAAGTGCATGATCGCTTGCTGGAGTCCGGCGTGGAAACCGACTGGCGTGAACCCAACGTCATCCGCGCCGCGCCGGCGCCCTTGTATAACACGTTTGAAGACTGTTTCTATTTTGTGGAGAAATTGAAAGAAGCCATGGAGGTTTGACCCGTTCGCAACTTGGGAAGTTGCCTCGAGAAATGAAAAATGCAAATTGCAAGATGCAAATTGCAAAAATGAAGACTCGCATGGAGGTTTCCCGATGACCCGTTTTGATTACGAAGAACTCGCCGAGCGACCACTGGACTTTGCAGCGCGCGCCGGAAAGATGGTTGATGCACTGCCCGAGACAAGGATGGGCCGGCATATCGCCGGTCAGCTCGTTCGCAGTGCAACGTCTCCAGCGCCAAATTATGCCGAGGCCTGTGCTGCCGAAAGCCGCAGGGACTTTGTTCACAAACTCAGCATTTGTCTGAAGGAGTTGCGAGAATCGCGTTGTTGGTTACGCATGATCAGGAAGGCCGAATTATTGACGGCAGCCCGGGTCAATTCGCTGTTGGACGAATGCGCACAGCTTTGCAACATCATCGGCAAGTCGGTTGTGACCGCCAAATCCAGTCAAGCCGCGAACAAGACTCGAAATCCGAAATAACGCAGGCTCGACGCATCTCATTTTTCATTTTTCATTTTGCACGTTTCATTTTGCATTTTTCTTAATATGAAAAAGCCGCATCACATTCTTGTCGCCGGAGCCGGGCTGGTTGGTTCGTTACTGGCCTTGATGCTGGGCCGGCGCGGCTATCGCGTGACGGTGCTGGAGAAACGCGCGGATATGCGGCGGGTGGAAATGCCGGGCGGTCGTTCCATCAATCTGGCTTTGGCCGAACGCGGTATTCATGGCCTGCGAATGGCCGGACTGATGGAGGAGGTGGAGCCGCTGCTGATCCCCATGCGTGGCCGCATGTTGCACGATCGCAAAGGCAATCTGGAGTTTTCACCCTACGGCCAACGACCTGATGAAGTCATCTATTCAGTCTCCAGAGGCGAACTGAACCAACTCATGATGACTGCGGCCGAAACGCATTTCGATGTCGACGTGTTGTTTAATCAGTCCGTGGAAACAGTCGACTTCAAAAAGAATCGCGTACTTATCAAGGACCATGTTTGCGACAAGACTACCAGCCTTGAGTTTGAATTGCTAATCGGCGCCGATGGCGTCGGGTCCGAAGTGCGTACGGCATTGCTGGAGGCCAACGGCGGACGTTGCACGATCGATATGCTTGACCACGATTACAAGGAACTTTCGATTCCGCCGGCAATGGCCGGTGATTCGCTGTGGCAAATGGAGCGGGAAGCATTGCACATCTGGCCACGCGGCGGCTACATGCTGATTGCCCTGCCCAATCTCGACGGGAGCTTTACCGTCACCCTGTTCCTGCCTGGCAAGGGCGTGCCCAGCTTTGAATTGATTGATGAGCCGCACGAGCTGGACCAGTTTTTTGACGAACAGTTCGCCGACGCCAGGGCATTAATCCCGGATTTTCAGCAAGAGTATTTCGGCAACCCCATTGGTCAGCTTGGTACCGTGCGTTGTGACCGCTGGATTTATCAGGACAGGGCCATGATCCTCGGCGACGCATCGCACGGCGTGGTCCCGTTTCACGGTCAGGGGATGAACGCCGGATTCGAGGATTGCAGCGAGCTATGCCGATTGCTGGACGCGCACGACGACGACTGGTCCGCAGTCATGCCCGAGTTCGAGCGTATTCGAATTCCCAACGCCAACGCAATCGCAGACATGGCCCTGGAAAACTACATCACGATGCGAGACAGCGTAACGGATGAAAAATTTCAGCTGAAAAAGGAAGTTGGCTTTGAATTGGAACGTCGCTACCCTGATTTGTTCATCCCGCGTTATTCAATGGTGATGTTTCACCGCATCCCCTACGCAGATGTCTACGCCCGGGGCCTTGTTCAGGAAGAGATTCTGACCGGTTTGTGCGAAAATATTGACTCGGCGACCGCATTGGACCGCGATCGTGCGAACGAACTGGTCACGTCGCGATTGGAGCCTGTGATGTTGCCCGTCTAGCGGCTGGTTCCGATCTGTTACCCGTAACGAAATCGCATCGAGTCGACCATGGATTCGGGCAACTTCGGCAGGTCGCTGCGCGGAATCAAAAAGGTCGACAGGTTAAACAAATCGGTGAACACCCGGTTTTGTCTAGCCGTCCGACTCAGGTAGTCGTGGCCGGACGAGCCTCCCGTCCCAATTCGGGCCCCCAGCATGCGATGCACCATGATGGCATGCCGCGAGCGCCACGATGTAAAAAGTTCGTCGATTTCCACCAGGCAAGTCAGGTACCGCGAGGGCAGCTGCAACATTGGTTCATCGCGGTAGAGGCGAATGAAGATGGCAGCGAGCATGGCCGAATGCGAAAAACGAAACTCGCCCTCGCCGCGTAACTCCTCGTATTTGGAGACATCCAGGATGGCGTCAAATCTCGTGCGGGTCAAATCCAGTTCCCGCAGCTGATGCTCCCGCACGACTTCAGGCAGTGTCGGATTGTTCTCGATGATCTGCCGATCACTGTTCAGCATCCGTTCGACCGCTTCTCCATACTCTTTCCAAAAATCAAAATCGCCGAAGTTCAGGAAAGGCAGGCGTTCCAGCCACTCTTCGGTTACTTCCAGCAGGCTGGTTTGCTGCTCGGCCTGCTCCATGCGATCCCGGTCGTCATCGCTGAGTCGCGAGTAGATGAATTCCCGGTCCACCGGCAGCCGCATGTCGCGTTTCAGTCCCAGAGCGATTTCCAGTTCCTTGAATTGCACACTTTGAAACCCCGATGCCGGAATCAACAAATCGCGGAACTCCAGAAAATCCAGCGGCGTCATGGTTTCGATGACATCGATTTGGTCCAGCATCAGCCGCTGAATCGTATGAACCCGCTCCAGTCGGGCCACCGT
>JBPCVB010000556.1:0-8988 GCA_051010855.1 Pirellulaceae bacterium
CAGTAGCACTCCCCCCTTTTTCAAAGGGGGGGTTGGGGGGTTCTGAACCGCAGAATATCGATCAGGGAATTTCGAAGGCAGAAGTGTGAAACAGGATGGACGTGGTTAGGCGGCAGGTTGTAGGCAGTCGACGGTTGACAACAATTTGGCAAAGCAAATTTGCAATTTGTATTTTTCATTCTGCAATTTGCATTATCTCTGCGCATGGCCATCGCCTGCGGCACTGGATCAAAAGAGCTGCCCCCCGCCAACACAACGCGGGTTCCCCTGCGGCAGTTTGCGATTGCGACCTGCGACTCTAGCCCCGCAAGTTTTCCAGCATCCGCGATAGCGTCTGCACCAATACCTTGCCGTCGGCTTTGGAGATGCCATCCATGGCCCGTGAACGCAGGTCCAGCGTCAGCGGGATCGTGCGTTTTACCAGCCGCTTGCCGGCAGGTGTGATGGAAACCACATTGGCCCGGCCGTCGTCGGGGCAGGGTGCACGTTTTACCAGGCCTGATTCTTCCAGTCCCGCGATTTGGCGGCTTATGGTCGTGGCGTCCCGGCCCAGTAACTCGGCCAGTGGCTTCATCTGCTCGGGTTTTTCCAGGTGCGCGACGACCGTCAGGATGCTGATCTCCTCAGCCGACGTCTCGATTCCGGCCTCATCCAGAAATTCCTGCACCCGCAGGCTAAGGGCATGTGCCACGCGACCTACCAGGAAACCGGCCGATTCTGTCGGATTGAATTTGAGCATGCGTAAATCCTTGCACTCGCTATTTACATGTATTATACATGCAACCTGACGTGCGGATTACAGGCGCTGCTCAGCGACGCGGTACGCATGTACAGCGTGCTGCGTAACGCAGGTGTGGACGTAGCCATCGATCCTTACGACGCAATGATCCATTGTTTCCACACGATGTATCAAGCCCCCGAAGCGAAACTGGCAACCAGTCGGGCGGCGGAATGGTTCACGAAACACATGAACTTGAATTGATTGGGCAACCGCTTGCCCGCATTGATTTATGAGCACAACGTCGATGACTTGGAGAAACCCCGTGAAAACACAAACAACTTTGACCACGATTTTGGTATTGATCTTTGCCGCCAGTTCGAGCGTAGCGCAGGATGGGGCCGCAATTCCCGATGAAGTGACGCTATTCAAAAACGTAAGCATCTTTGACGGAACGACCAACGGGCTAAAGGACGGCCTCGATGTGCTGGTCGTTCGGGACCGCATCCAAAGGATCGCCGAGAATATTCCCGACTCCGGTACCTATGAAATCGAGGTTACCGGAGGCTCTGTCAGAAAAGTGTCTGATCCGTATAGTCGTCAGGGATCGTATACCCTTCAGGCAACTAACGAGGAAGGGCAGGTTACAACAAAACAAGTCAGCGTGAATGTGATCGATGGTCAGGGCATGACGTTAATGCCCGGACTAATCGACTCGCATGTGCACTTTAATCTCAGCATGGATGGTGGACGTCCCGGCATGGAACAATCGCGGTGGGACAGGATCTCGGCCTTTGGTGCAGCCGCAGCACAAGAGTGGTTTGCAGATGGTTTTACAACTGTTCGCGATATGGGCGGCATGTCCAACGGTCTGCAAAGAGTCATTGACCAGGACCTGATCGTTGGCCCGCGAATTTACCTGTGCGGAGGCATGATTTCTCAAACTTCTGGCCACGCAGATATGTTGCTGGAGAGCCAGACTGATCCCGCTGAAAGCAATCTCGCGAAGCTGGGGATTATCCATTTGGCAGATGGTCCCGACGAAGTGCGCCGAGCCGTACGCAGAAACTTCAATTTGGGCGCAACCCACGTCAAGGTGATGATGGCTGGTGGCGTGGCAGGCGCCAAGAGCCCGACATTCGCATCGCAATACACAGATGCTGAAATCGTGGCGGCAGTCGAAGAGGCGGCAACGCGTGATGCCTATGTTGCGGTGCATGTTTATCGAGATGAGCACATTCGACGCGCCCTGAATTTGGGTGTGATGTCCGTCGAACACGGCCAGTTCATGTCGGAGGATACGGCGCGTTTAATGAAAGAGAAAGGTGCATTTATCTCACCCTATATCGCGTCAGTAATGAGTGACGAAATTTTGACACACCCGGTTTACGGGAACCCGAATTCCTTTGAATACGAACGTACGCTGGAAATGAAGGAGGGCACCAGGGACTTTGTTGACATCGTCGCACGAGTGAAACCAAACATTGTGTTTTCGAGTGATGTGGTCAGTACAAACGGGATTGAATCGCGGAAGCATCGCGACCATGAAAAGTGGATCTTCGCAGAATCCTTTGGAAACTACGAAGCATTAATAGCCATGACGTCTATGGGTGGTGAACTGGCCATGCTTACGGGTCGCAATAATCCGTATCCACACCGATTGGGCGTGATTGAGGAAGGTGCCTACGCAGATATTTTGATCGTTGATGGTAACCCACTGGAAGATATTACCGTGCTTGGTGGTAATCCGGAATGGTTTGACGCCGAACCACGGGAGCGTGGTATCGAGACGATTAGACTCATCATGAAAAACGGCAAGGTTTACAAGAACACGTTGCAATAGCGGCCAGGGTCGTTATCAACCCAAATGATTTTTGCGGAATTGAACAATGCATGTGAACATCGGACAAGCAGAAAAAGCCCTGGCCGCCGGAACCAAAAAGGCGGAAGAACTTGGCACGCAAATGTGTATCGCCGTGGTGGACTCGGGATCTATCCTGAAAGCGTTTGCAAGAATGGATGATGCCTGGCTCGGCAGCGTCGACATTGCCATCAAGAAGGCAAAAACGGCAGTTTGTTTTGGCATGACCTCGGGTCAAATTGGCGAACTCTCTCAACCAGGTGGTCCGCTATACGGAATTGAACATTCCAACCAGGGTCTGATCACATTCCCTGGAGGCATACCGATCGTCAACGACGATGGCGTTCTGATTGGTGCGGTCGGCGTAAGTGGCAGTACGGTAGAAAATGACCACCTTGTCGCCCATGCCGCCGTACAAGTGATCGGGGTGTCTGCGTTGCCCGAGCACCCATGGCGCACGTAACGAAACAGCATTTCTACAGCATGTTTTGCAACTAGCGAGACTGACATGAAAAAACACGTTTACCGATCGGTCGTGTCAGCCACAGTCATAGCGACAGACATTGCAGGCTGCCAGGGAAATGGGTGCCATCCTAATCACGCGCACTCAGCCGAAGTGTCACCGTTTTCCAAAAAGCAGACAGCGGGTATTTCCGGCAGCAGCAACGTTTCCCTCGAGAACACTGAAATAACAACCAATCACAACCGTGACCCAGGCATAGAAAGCAACCAATGCAGGTAATGAGAACAATCGCAACTGCGTTTTTGACAATGATTCTCGTTCCACCTTCGATTATCGCGCAAGATGCCGCGAACATTCCCGAAACCGTGACGTTGTTCAAGAATGTCAACATCTTCGATGGCACGACGCCCGAGTTGAGAACAGGGCTCGATGTGCTGGTGGTTCGTGACCGGATTCAAAGGATCGCGCCAGACATTCCGGTGACCGGTTCCTTTCAGATCGAAGTCGCCAATGAAACAATCCGCACGATCCCGGACCCGGTTGGTCGGGGGCGTGAAGGGTATTCATTTCAGATTGTCGACGAGCAGGGAGGCACCGTCACAAAAGAAGTCGAAGTCAACGTCATCGATGGTCAGGGAATGACGCTGATGCCGGGACTGATCGACTCGCACGTGCACTTCAACCTGATGGTGCAGGGTGGCCCCAAAGGTCTGGAAGCTTCGACCTGGGAGGAGATTGCCGTCATGTCGGCAGCGGTCTCCGACGAATGGCTGCAAAGCGGGTTTACGACGGTGCGGGACATGGGCGGCATGTACACGGGACTTCGCAAGGCCATTGACCGCGGCGATATCGTTGGTCCGCGTGTCTATTGCTGCGGCGGTTTTATCTCGCAGACCTCCGGTCATGGCGATTTCCGCCTGGACAGCCAGTTCAACTCTGCGGAGGCAAATGTGGCGAGGCTGGGTATTTCGCGGTTGGCGGACGGCCCGGCGGAAGTGTTGCGGCAAACGAGAGAAAATTTTTCACTTGGCGCTGACTACATCAAGATCATGATCGGCGGCGGCGTCTCGTCCGAGAAGGACCCGCTGCACTCGCTGCAGTTTACGGCTGAAGAGATCGCGGCGGCCGTTGAATCCTGCGAGAACTGGGATACCTATGTCGCCGCCCACGTTTATCACGATGAGCATGTTCGACGAGGACTGGAACTGGGAGTCATGTGTTTCGATCACGCCCAGTTCATCACCGAAGACACCTGTCGTCTGCTCAAGGAGAAAGGCGCATTTATTTCACCGAATACGGCTGGCATGACGCCCGACCTGCTCAAACACCCGGTTTATGGCAATCCCGCTGGCCCCCAGTACCCAAAGGTTGTGGAGTTTATGGAAAGGAGCCAGGGCCTGTTCGACGTGCTGCGTTCCGTGAAACCAAAAATTGTGTTTAACACGGACATCGTATTTACAACCGGTGTTCCCATGCGAAGTCACATCGATTTCGAGAAGTTCTACCTTTCTGAAAACATTGGCAACTTCGAGGCACTTAAGGCTATGACATCCACGGGCGGCGAGCTTGCTGCTTTGACGGGCAAGAACAATCCGTATCCGGGCAGGCTGGGCGTGATCGAGGAAGGTGCATATGCCGACATCCTGATCGTGAATGGTAACCCGTTGGAGGATATGGCCTGCATCGGAGCGCAGCCCAGGTGGCTTGATGCCGAGCCACGCAGTCCCGAAGTGGAGCCAATCCGGCTGATCATGAAAAACGGTATCGTCTTCAAGAACACGATCGGACAATAGGGTATGCCAATGAACAACCTCACCATTCTGTTCGCCGTCGTGATGGGGGGAATCTCGGCGTCCGTTCAGGCCCAGGACCAGCAACCGGTCACTATCGACTGGCAAGAACTGGCGGCTGAACGCGAGCTGTTTCAGGATCCGCTGGCCAACCTGAGCGAGAAACAGATTGAGGATCTGGGTTTCGTTCTGCGTGTCGGTCGTTTGATCGCCGAGGAAAAGGTTTCGCCAACCGGTCGGGATGCCGCGGAAGCTTCGCAAGTGCGTCGCGAGCTGGAAGGGCAGGGCATTGATGTCGAATGGGTTCTGGTTCAGCGCGAACGGATTCGCGAAATCCGCCATCAACAACTGCAAAACCACGCTGCCTCGGTGGCCAACCGCCTCGCCGATCTGCGCATCGAGTTGACCGGTTTTGTCTTGCCGATCACCGTCAGGCAAGAACTGACTACAAGGTTTTTTCTGGTACCAACGGCTTCCTCCTGCAGCCACGGATCGTTTCCGCCATCGACCCGGATGGTCTATGTGGAGTACCCAAACGGCATTGCATTGGAGAACCGCGCCACGGCCCTCACGGTGACCGGAACGATCGAGCAAAAGACGACCCGTGAGACGTTTGCCTATCCCGGAAACACGATTGTCGCCGAGGCCCAATACGCCATAACACCGACGGGAATCAAGGTTGTCGAGTTTTCAACCAAAGTTGATTCAGATAGTGAGCAAAAGTAACCAATATGTTCAAAGCAGAAAAACCGGGCTTCTTTCTGGCAATCGCGATGGCATGCATTTTTGCATTGCCTGCCGGGGCCCAGGAAACAAAAAATCTGACCGAACAGGTCGCGCACGAAATCGTCGCATTTAGCTATGACGATATTCCGCCGGAAGTGATCGACAAAGCCGAACGATTGATCCGTGACTCAGCGGCCTGTGCCGTGGGCGCGCATGCCAATCCCGCGCTGGCCGCATTGGAACAAATGATTGAACCCACGAGCGGCGATTGCCTGATTCTGCACTCGGGGAAACAGGGCAAGCTGCTGGAAGCCGTGTTCCTGAACTCGCAGGCTGCCAACATGCTGGACTTTGATGATGCACACACCAACCTCGGCCACCCCGGGGCCACCATCATTCCGCCGGCACTAGCGATCGCGCAGAAGTATGGCAAGTCGCGTGAGGAGGTGATCGAAGCGGTGGTTGCCGGCTACGAATTCAATCTGCGCTGGGCCCGCGCTGTGTTCGATTACGAGGGCAAAATGGCAGGTCCCTGGTCGGTTGCGCTGCTGCAAGCCTATGGATCCTATGTAACGGCGGCCAAGCTGCTGGACCTGGACGAAACCCAGATAGCGCGGGGGCTGTATTTCGCGGCCGCCGGGATGCCACTGCCGGTGGCCATGAAAACCGGGATCATGCCGGGCCAGACCATGAACGGCATGAAGAACTACTACGGTCAGGTTGCCCACAGCATGGTACAGGCGGCGCTGATCGCCCAGGCGGGCGTCTACTCCGACACAACGGTTCTGGATGGAGACCAGGGTCTGTGGCGGATGATGGGGGCGAAGGAATTCCACGAAGAACGTGTGCTGGCCGACTTGGGCTCCGAATGGTTGATCATGGAAATGCAACTCAAGCCGTACTCGGCCTGTCGCTGGAACCATGCGGCCATCGATGCGCTGGGCGAACTGGCAACGGAATTCGAGCCGTCTGAAGTGAAGCAGATTGACGTTTACACCTTTCAGTCCGCCGTGAACGCCTGCTCCAAAACGGATCCCAACAATACCTTCGAGCTGTCGTTCAGCATCCCGCATTGCTTAGGCATGCTGCTGGAAGGCCACTCGCTGGTGCTGTTGAAAGACGAGAGTGTACGGGATCCAGATGTTCTGGCCCTGTCCCGACTGGTAAGCGTCCATCTGGACAAGGAAATGGAGGCCTTGTTCGCCGAGGGCAAGTTGCCAGCCCGCGTGATAGTCACGCTGCTAGATGGCAGTACGCTGGAGAAAGAAGTAATCACCATGAAAGGCGAGCCGGAAAACCCCATGACTGACGACGAGCACAATGCCAAGGTCACGGCCCTGATCGACTCCAGCCCGCACGACTACGTCAGGGAATACGCGCGGCAAATTCTTGAATAGACAAGACAAGTCGCCGGACACTCGTGGCCGGTTGAGTCGAAAAGACCAGTTCACACTGCGATGACGCATGGAGTGAACGACCCGGCCATTGGTGTTCCAGTTACAAGGCCGGCGAACAGAGGTTGCCGCCGATTGGTATCCCGCACGCTCCCTGGCCGGATCTTCGAGCAGGAAAATCCAGTGTCGGAAAGTTCGGCGACTGTCCGACATGCATGGGATCTTCCTGCGTGGTATCCTGCGTGCCCTATGGACCTGACTCGTGTATTGCTGATCGCCGTCATTTGGGTTTCGCAACCGGCAATCGCGGGTGGCGCACCGATTCACCAGAACCGGCCAAATGTAGTCCTCACTGGCAAGGGTTTTCTTGTGGCAGCCCAGACAACCCCGGAATCAAGCGATGCGACTGGTCGCGGGAGCTGGATCACGGCTCCCTTCCGTTTCGTATTTAAATACAAATGGCGATTCATCATCCCCTTCATGATTGTGATGCACATTTTGGGATTCCTGACTTCGATCCGCGCGATCATGGAAACCCGCACCTCTCAGGGAGCAATTGCCTGGGGAATCTCGTTGAACACGCTGCCCTATTTCGCCGTGCCCGCCTACTGGGTGTTGGGCCAGTCAAAATTCTCGGATTACGAGATTGAAAGGCTTAAAGACATCCTCACTGACAGTGAACGGGGGCGGGAAACAGCGCGTATTCTCGAAGAGCAGGGCATGCTGGTCGCGCCGCAATCCGACTACGAACGCCAACAGGCATCCATGCTGGAGCAACTGGCCAAGTTGCCTATCACCCGCTTTAACCACGCCGAATTGTTGATCGACGGGCAGGAGACGTTTGATGCGATCTTTGCAGGCATTGCCTCGGCCACTGACTATATCCTCGTGCAGTTCTACATTATGCGTGACGATGTCCTGGGCCAGCGACTCAAGGCAGCCTTGATCGACAAGGCGCGCGAGGGCGTTCGTGTTTATGTGCTGTTCGATGAACTGGGTAGCAAACAGCTTTCACCAGAGTACATCGAAGAGCTGCGCGGCGAAGGTGTGTTGATCTATCCGTTCAACACAACCCAGGGCGGCAACCGATTTCGCCTGAACTTTCGCAATCATCGCAAGATCGTCGTCGTCGACGGCCGGATTGCCTATGTCGGTGGCAGCAACGTGGGCGACGAGTACCTGGGCAAACATCCAACATTGACTCCCTGGCGTGATACTCATGTGGCAGTGCAGGGACCGGTGGTTCAGTTCGTCCAGGTTTCCTTTGCCGAAGACTGGTTATGGGCAGTTGGGTCGAACCCGGATTGGCGACAGGAAGCCCAACACGAACTGAACTGGGATCCGGAAAAGGCGCCCGATGGCGACATGATGGCATTGTGTCTTCCCACGGGGCCGGCCGACGAGTTGGAGACCTGCACCTTGTTCATGTTGTTGGCGATCAGCTCGGCGCGTGAGCGATTGTGGATCGTCAGTCCGTATTTCGTGCCGGACGAACAGCTGATGTCGGCATTGCAGCTGGCCGCTTTACGCGGTGTAGATGTGCGGATTTTAATCCCGGAGAATCCGGATCAAAAACTTGTTTACTATTCGTCCTTTTCCTATCTGGAAGATGCTGAAAAGGCCGGCGTAAAAATTTACCGGTACCTGGATGGATTCCTGCATCAAAAAGTAATGCTGGTCGACAGCCGGTTTTCCACCATCGGAACCGCCAATTTCGACAACCGCTCGATGCGACTTAATTTTGAAGTGACCATGCTGATCGGTGATGAAGAGTTTGCCAGTGAGGTGGAAGCCATGTTGGAGGAAGACTTTTCCAACAGCCGGCTGGTATCAGCCAAAGAGTACACCGAGGCCTCGTTCGGATTTCGGTTCCTGGTGCGCGTGGCTCGATTAATGGCACCGGTTCAGTAAACAGCAGTCGCCGCTTTGGCGGTTGCCCGAGCCTGAAACAGGCTCGGCTACGTACGTCAGTCCGTCCCGGACTGACACTCGGCCACCGATTGTCCCCGCGGCTGATTCAATCTCAACTTCAAAGA
>JBPCVB010000557.1:0-3669 GCA_051010855.1 Pirellulaceae bacterium
GCGTCAACCAGATGATCGTCACCAGCAAGCCGATCAGCAGAAACGCTAGCGCCATATGCAATGTAATGATCCCCGGCTGCAAACCGCTGCGCACCACAATCGCTCCCATCACGGCGTTGACCAGCACGTTGACCAGACTCAGCCACGACAGGCCGATGACCCAGCCGCGATGTCGAGTCGCGCGAAAGGAAAACAGCGCCAACAGCAACACCGATAACCCCAACGGCAACGACGTCAGGCGATTGATGAATTCAATCCATGTCTGGACCGGGTGGAAGCTGTCCAGAATCGTCTCACGGGTGATTGTGTCGGGATCGATGCCTTTGCGGCTGGCATGACGCTTGAACTTTTCCAAATCGAGTTTGTCGACATCAATCTGTTCCACACTGGTCGGTGGAATGATGCGGCCCCAGCACGTCGGCCAGTCCGGGCAACCCAGACCCGACCCCGTCACACGTACGATAGCTCCCACAAAGACCAGCACGATCACGCACACCAGCGCGGTCCATGCCAGACGATTTACGATCATTCAAGATGCTCCGGAGATCACCGAGGCAGCGGATTTGTCCGTCCAAGTATACAAGAGGCAGCCCTGGTCGACTGATCCGCCGCGATTTAGCCGGGCAAGGCTGGAACCACCCTGCTGGTCGATCACCGATTCATTTTTACGGAAAGCCACATATGCCAACAATCCATGAACCTGCGCAACTTCGGCCGCCTGTCGTGTCCTGGCAAGGTGAATCACTTTATTCAAGACTTCTTTCGGCAGTGGCACGAAGAACAAACAAAAGATTTCCGGCACGCGGCACGATCGACATTTCGCAAGTTCCCTTGATCCGCGAATCCAACACACGATTGCTGGAGAGCATTCCAATCGCCGGTTTCCGATCCATACAACGCCTCGACACCGGTGTTTCCTGATAGACCGATGTCGGATGCCAGCTTGCGTGCGTAATCGCGCGCAGCCCTGTCACTTGCTTTTTTCAGCCGACAAAACTGGGCAATATCGATTCGATTTCTGTGTGCACCGAGTGCGGCTTTTTCTCTGGCGGGCATCCCCGGGCAAACCCGCTATTCAAGTCCGAGGGACAAGTCTAGCATAAGCGCATCTTTTCACGGCGGATTTGTATCTGCCAACGGCTTGCACGACGGAGGCTGATTCAGGTGCGGGCCGTTTGCCGTTCATGCAGAGTCTTTTTAGGGAGAGCACCAATGACTCGACGAGCTACTTTGTGCCGTTATGGCAAGCATCTTGGGGAATCGGGACCAGGTTTTGAAGCAAGTTTCGAAAGACTTGAGAAGCGCCTGGCATTATCCTGTTCAGCATCGATCGTTGACGGCGTGTTGATGATCGAAGGCGACGACATGGCCAATACGATCGAGGTTTCGATTGATGGTTCGGGAGAGACGCTTGCTGCCGAGGTGACTTGTGACGGCGAGATGATTGATGTTTCCGAACTGGGTGAGTTCACATCGGTCGAGATTGACGGTGGCGACGGGGCTGACGAGATTAATGCCACGGTCACCGACATCGCCGTCGGAAGTGAAGAAGTGTTTGAGCTCGAGGTCGACGGCGGCAAGGGAAGTGACACGATCAACTTGACAGCTTTCGGTCTCAGTGCCGCAGATGGAGGAGAAATCTCAATCGAAGCGGAAGGAGGTCGGGGCGCGGACTTTGTCACAGGCTCCTTTGACGGCATATCGGTAGGTGACGGCGGCACGGTCAACCTGGAGGTCGAAGGTGGTCGAGGAGCCGATGAGATCACCCTAAACCTGGGAACGCCCGAGGTTCCCGAAGCTTTCGAAGCCAGCGTTTTCGTTGAGGAGGGTGGACTGCTGAATGTCAGTGCAGAAGGCGGCAAGAAGGCCGACATCATGGAAGTCAACGTGAACTCGGTCCATATCGCCGGCCAGGCAATGCTGGAACTGGAAATGGGACGCGGTCACGACATTGCCGTCATGAATGTCGACGGAGTTACCGTGGAAGAGACCGGTTTTCTGAATGTTGAAGTCGAAGGTGGACGTGGAGACGACACGTTTGACTTGTTTGCCCGCAACCTGACGATTGCCGGAAACGTCGAAGCCACGGTCGAAGGCGGCCCCGGCGATGACACCGGCACGGTCGATCTTGACACGACCGAAGTTCAGGAAACCGCTGATGTCGCGATCATCGTTGAAGGTGGCCCGGGCCAAGATAGCGGTATGGCGTTGATTGGTCCTGATGTCGACGTCCACCCGGACGCCAACCTGTTCATTGACATTGATGAAGGACCGCAATAGCGGAGGTTGTTTGAAATACGTTAAGCACGCGACCTCTCCGTCCCTTGTGGCGGAGAGGTTTTTTTGCCACGGGCCTGAGTATGCAGAACTGTAGCCACCAAGGTAGATCACAATGGTTCGATTGCGCATTCGATCAATGCTGGTATTGCTCGTGTTGTATGGCGGGATTGCGTTTACGGCCGCGTCTGCTGCCGACCATGGACTGATAGTCCAGCAGACGCGCGCTCAGGAGGAAGCGGAACCCCGTGGCATTGAAGAGGAAATTCGTTTTCAAAGCGGAAATGCGACAATCCACGGGACCTTGTTTTGGCCAGCGACCGCCGCCGGCGATTTTCCGGCGGTGGTGATTTTGGCCGGTAGTGACCGAAGTCAACGCGGCCCTCTGAGAATCCGGTTGGCGCGATATCTTGCCGCCAATCAAGTTGCAGCACTTGTATATGACAGTCCCGGGACGGGCACTTCGACCGGCTCGGCGTTATTGCAAACACGGGACGAGCGGGTCACCGAAGCACTGCACGCGGTGGGTTTTTTGCGCAACAAACCAGGCATCCGTGCGGATGCCGTCGGACTCCTGGGCGGTAGTGAAGGAGCGGATATTGCAATCATGGCCGCGGCCCGCGAACCACTGGTCTCTTTTGTCATTGCCGTTTCGGGAGCCATGGGTGTTTCGGTGCTCGATCGACTGCGATACAGTGCCGAAAAAAAGGGCTACGACGAAGGACTTGATGCGGAAGAAATTCTCAAGGCAATGACTTTTAAGGAAGTTGCGTTTGTACTGCTCAGCGGTGTCGATATCGTGGAGTGGCCATTGATCGAATCTCGATCGCGCGAATGGAATGACGACTCCTGGACGACACTCGTCGAGCTTGCCAAATTACGTGTGCAGGGCGCCCTGACCAATCCGCAGAAGGAATCGCTGCTCGTTTCATTGCGTCAGGTTGTGCAGCATTTCAGCGGCGAACGCTGGTTTGCCACCGTCGATCCGGATGGTGCGCTGCAGCGTGCAGTTAACATGGACGCCGACATGTTTTTTCGGCTGTTGGAGTCCGGACGGTATTCCCGGGACTGGGACACAAATCTGCGCCGTGATGCAGCCGATATCCAATGTCCCATTCTTGCCGTGTGGGGTGAACAGGATTCATTCCTGCCGCCCCATCAGAGCGCCACGCGGTTAACAAAATTCCTTGCCGATTCCGGACACGCGGATCACCAGATCAGGATTTTCCCGAATGCCAGCCACTTCCTGACGACGGCGGGTCCGGATACCGACTTCATTCCGGGCTATCTGGAATTGATGACCGAATGGCTGAATACGCGTTTCCCTGCCACCAGGCAATCGGGACGTTAGTTTGTCGTCGACGATTGAAGAAGCACTTCGGGACAACGCCG
>JBPCVB010000558.1:0-8351 GCA_051010855.1 Pirellulaceae bacterium
TAGCGGCGAGAGGACTCGAACCTCCACGTCCATACGGACACTTGATTTTGAATCAAGCGCGTCTGCCAATTCCGCCACGCCGCCAAACGTGAACAACTCATAGCGAGCGGGTCGAGATTCTATCCCAAACAGGCCCTGCAAGACAAGATGCAGTGTTCGCAGCTCGTCACGCCCTTGTTTGATTTCCGGGCAAGGTGGATAGTGGGTTTCGGGTTATCGCATATTGGTCAGAGCATTATGAAATACGAAGATTTGCCCGAGTGGTCCGCCAGGGCAGCGGAGTGGGCGGCCGAGTATCACGCGAGCTTGCGCGAACGACCCGTTCGTCCAAACGTCAAACCGGGAGACGTAACCAACCGCCTGCCGGCTTCGCCACCTCAAGCACCCGAGGACCTGCAACAGATATTTGACGACTTTGTCGAGCTAATACCCGACGCGATGACGCATTGGCAACATCCCCGTTTTTTTGCGTACTTTAATTCCAATGCGGCGGCGGCTTCGATGCTCGCCGAACAACTTGCCAATGCCATATCGGCGCAATGCATGTTATGGCAGACATCGCCGGCGGCAACGGAACTGGAATCCGTCGTCGTCGACTGGTTGAGACAGGCGCTGGGGTTGCCGGAATTATTTTCCGGTGGAGGGGTGATTCAGGACACGGCCACAACCGCGACACTGTCGGCTGTTTTGACGATGCGCGAACATGCCCTGCAATGGAATGGCATCGACGACGGCCTGTCCGGGCAACCCCGGCTGCGAATCTATGCGTCGGAGCAGACTCACTCCTCCATCGACAAAGCTGTTCGACTTGCAGGAATCGGACAAAAGAACCTGGTCAAGATAAAGACCGACGAACAGTGGGCAATGTGTGCTGATTCACTGGAGGGCGCAATCAAGACCGACAAAGCATCTGGTTTATTGCCCGCGGGCGTGATCGGTTGTGTTGGTGGAACATCAATCGGAGCCTCGGATCGGCTGGATGAAATACTGCCTGTCGCCCGACAACACGGTTTGTACTCGCACGTTGATGCTGCGTGGGCCGGGTCGGCCATGATCTGTCCCGAATTTCGTTCTATCTGGCATGGCGTCGAACTGGCTGACAGTATCGTCTTTAATCCACACAAATGGCTGGGTGCCAATTTTGATTGTTCGGTGCAGTTCCTGAGGAACCCGGAGTACCAGATAAAAACACTCGCCATCAAGCCGGCATACCTGCAAACGCTTGAGCAGGATCACATCGTCAATTACTCAGAATGGTGCATTCCGCTGGGTCGGCGTTTTCGCGCCTTGAAGTTGTGGTTCCTGATGCGAGCCTATGGCCTTGAGGGATTGCAGCAACGGATTCGCAATCACATTCAATGGGCCAACGATGCGGCAGCCGCACTTGCCAGGCTCGACGGATTTGAAATCGTCACCCCGCCCATGTTTTCGCTGTTTACATTTCGCTACTCGCTGCCCGGTTGGGACCCAAGTGAACTAACCCGGCTTTTGATCGAGCGGATCAACAATGACGGCCGCATATATCTGACGCACACATTGCACGACGGCGACTTCCTGATCCGGTTTACGATTGGGCAGTTTGAAACGACGCGGGCGGACGTTGACTTCGCCGTGGATGTGATCAGGGAGCTCGCCGGCAATTTGTCTTAACGCTTTACATTCAATTTGGGACCGCCGAACGTTTCACCCGATGCTAGCTTGTTTAAGGCTGCGAATGATTGGTCGCAGTTTTGCACGCCGGCAGATGACGTTGCCGTGGCATGGCCACTTTTCTAATGTTTGCTCGCCCCGCAGGGCACAACGCCCGTTCCCGACTGATCATCGGCTTCGCTAAACGATTCCGCAGACAACAGGTCGATAGACGCGCGGCCCATTCCCGTCGATCACTGATTTTCTGGTTGCCATGTTGTTTCAAAAGACTCTGTTGTGGTTTGCCACATTGTCCACGATGAATGCGGCCCTCCTGGATGCACGCCAGGCTGCGCCGCAGGATTCCATTCCTCAATCCGGGGAAAAACGAACTGTTGAGCAAGCTGGAGGCGCGCAAGCGCCCGAGGCAGATGCAGTCCCTGCCAACTCCCTGCCAATTCCGGTACAGCGCGAGTCCTCACAAGAGTCGGGTACCGTGCGTCAAGTCGGATATAGCAGCGAGTCTAATGCGCATCAGATTTCGTCGGCAAGAATGTCGAACCATGAAACTGATCATCTGTCACAGTTCCTCGATCGTCTAAAGGCCCAGCTGGAAACGGCTCAGAAAGAATCTGAACTTCTGAACCAGCAACTGGAGCAACTGGACAAAGATGCGCTTCCAACCTTCAACAACATTCCGGTCAAGGGACCCGTTTCCATCGTCCGGTTCGACGAGGTCTTCGATGAACTGGAGGCGGAACAGGCCAGGAGCCATGCGGCCGAACTGGAAACTGAAACATTGTTGCATATGCTGACAGAGGCAGAGGCTGACCATCAAGCGCGTGAAAGCGAGCGACGCAAGGCCAAGGAGGCTGTTCTGTCGGGCAACGGTGATGCCGGTGTACTCGAGTTGAACCAGAATCTGGAATTGTTCCAGATTCGTAGTGCAATTACCGAGACCATGGTTCAGCTGAGGCGCACGGAACTGAACAATGCCAAAGCAAATCTGGCGATCAGCCAGCAACGCGTTACGTTGCTGGAACGCATTGCCCTGGATGTTGAGCCAAGGATTCAATTCACGACGGCGGAATTGGAGGAACGTCATGCAGCTATTAAGCAGACGGAACAGGAAACTCAGGAGCGACTGGACCGATTGAACCGCGAGGTCAGCGAAGCTCATAACGAATTGGCCAGGATTTCGGATACAGATTCAGCAGAATCCAACCCGGAGTTGTCCGAACAGCGGATCGCCTGGGAATTGGTCGGCGAAGCACGTCGCAAGCGGCTTTCCCTGATTAACCAGCGTTTGGCGGATCTGGTGGCGGCCCGGATTTGCTGGGATTATCGCTTCCGCAACTATGCCGGCGTTCGAGATCTCGAACGATCACGTGAGGATCGTGAGCGGGCTGCTGCTTATGCCCGGCGTTTGCAGGAATCATCCGATGTTATTCAGTTGAGATCCGTTGAGGTGCGCGCGGAACTGGCAAACCTGCAAACCAGAGTTAGTGACAATCGCGATTCCTCACTGGCAAGGTGGTTGACGATTCAACAGGACGAACTGGCACTGCTGGGTGCAGCGTACGACGAACGGCTGATGCAAATCTCGCAAATCCGCCAGTTGCTTGCTCGAGTGGTCGACGAAACTGGCAAATTGCTGGGTGATGCACCAACGACTGGCTGGTTGGACAACGTTTGGAGCACATTGGTCCATTGCTGGAACTTTGAAGTTGCCTCCATCGACGACCGACCTGTGACCGTCCGCAAGATTGTGGGAGGTTTGTTGCTGTTTGTGTTGGGGCTCGTGTTGGCCAAATTATTGAGCCGGATTTTGGGACGCCGGGTCTTGCCTCGACTGGGTGCCAACAGCGGGATTTCCCAGGCTGTCCAGTCGATTGTTTT
The DNA here is from genome assembly GCA_051010855.1 of Pirellulaceae bacterium. Lineage (GTDB taxonomy): Bacteria > Planctomycetota > Planctomycetia > Pirellulales > Pirellulaceae > CAJQPP01. The sequence goes on from JBPCVB010000558.1 coordinate 3,529, forward strand.
TTATCTGTTGGTCATCATCTTTGGCCTGTTTGTGCTGGAGGTATTTAATGTTCCCCTGACCGTGTTCACGTTCATGGGAGGTGCCGTGGCCATCGCTGCCGGTTTTGGAAGCCAGAATATTCTTAACAACTTTATCAGCGGTCTGATATTGATGGCCGAACGGCCGATTCGGGTCGGTGATCTGGTGGAAGTCAACAATTCGTACGGCACGATTGAGCATATTGGTGCCCGCAGTACGCGGGTTCGTACGGGTACCAATCTCGAATTGATCATTCCCAACAGCAAGTTTCTTGAGAACAACGTCACCAATTTCACGTTGTCCGATACCAGGAGTCGCACCCAGATCGATGTCGGCGTGGCCTACGGTTCGCCAACCCGCGAGGTGGAGAAGATTCTTCATCAGGTCATTACTGATTGTCCCGATACCTTTGACAGCCCCGAACCCATCGTGTTGTTTAAGGAGTTTGCGGACAACGCACTGCAATTCGAAGTGCATTTCTGGATTCGCATGAGAACCATGATGGACTCAGAACGGATTCGCAGCATGCTTCGACATGAAATTGACCATGCCTTGCGACAGGCGGGAATTACGATTGCCTTCCCGCAGCGTGATATCCATCTTGATTCCGAAACGCCTATTGAATTGAACGTGCGGCATATTCGTCGTTCTGAAAAAGAACAAGACGGTTTGCGTGCCGCCTGACAGATTTTTCACATTTTGCCGCCATTCGCCCATGTTTCGTAAACAACATCCACAGGTTGGTGCCCGCCCAGGTACCTTGATGATCGCCAATGACTCCTGCCCGACGCGAATTCGAGTATTTCGCTACTCACCAGACGTGATTCGCGAGCAAGCAGATCCCGATGTCGCGAGCCTGCGCCCGCCGGGTACGAAGGAAGAGTTGCTTTGGATCGACATTCAGGGACTTGGCGATGAACCGCTGTTGCGAAATTTGGCCGAGCAGTTCCATATTCATCCGCTGGCACTGGAAGACGTCGTCAACATTCCTCAACGACCCAAATGTGAGGAATATGGTGACCAGTTATTGATCGTTGTCAAGGAAATTCACGGCGACAATCCTCGTGAGCTGGACATGCACCAGGTCAGCATCGTGTTGGGGCCACGCTACATCCTGACATTTCAGCAAACGCATGCCGATTTGTTCGCGCCCATCCGCCAGCGATTACAACCCGCAGAGGCCCGATTGAGAAATCATGGAACCGACTACCTCGCGTACGCAGCGATTGATACGGTCATCGACAACTACTATTCCAGTCTGGACATGTTGGGCGAGTGCCTTGAGCGCTGGGAGGACAAGGCGGTTTCCGAGCCGACGCCGACATTGCTGCAGGAACTGAACCTGATCAAGAACCGCGTCGCTGATTTGCGGCGTGGCCTGCGACCCCAAATTCAGGCGCTGCAGCACCTTGCCAGAGAGCAACATTCGGCAGTCAGTCATGAAGTCCAGTTGTTTCTGCGGGATCCTTCAGATCACTGCGTACAGACGATGGAAGTGCTGGAAATGTATCGGGAGATGATCAGTAACCTTTTGAACACGTACCTGACCGCTGTCAGTCAACACACGAATGAAGTCATGAAGGTCCTGACGATAATTTCCAGCGTGTTTGTGCCGCTGACGTTCATCGCCGGGATCTACGGCATGAATTTCCAGCATATGCCCGAATTGGGTAATCGCTGGGCGTATCCGACGGTCTGGCTGACAATGATTCTGGTAGCGTTGGGCATGCTGAGCTATTTCTACCGCAAACGCTGGATTGGATTCGGCAAACCGCCTGCTTCCCGATCGGAACTTGTCGAACCGGATTCAAACGAGTCCGGGCGGTCAATCCGCAGTCCAGACGAGGCAGCATCACTACGGCATCAAACGACGCGGCGGGCTGCCTGAAATCGTGGGTATGTCAGGTCGAAGACCGTTCTGTAAAATCAGGTGGTACAGCTCGATTCAAGTTATTGGCCCGCCACTGATGAACAATGCACTTATTGCAACAACACTCGTTTGCTGGATTTGCCTTGGCAGCGGTTGCCAGCAAGCCGAAATGGAAAAAATGCGCGCGGAAGCCGACGCGGCGCAGGCAAAAATCGAAGCCGCCCGCACAGAATTGGCGAATCTTCAATCCGAAAAAACAGGCAATCGGCAACTGGTGCATCTCGTATGGTTCAAGATGGACCCTGAACTGACGACCGAACAGGATACGGCATTCATTGCTGAATTGCGGAAACTCGACGATATCGTACAGGTCAACGATTTGGAGATAGGTCGCTTTCAGGAGCTGGGTGACACTCGCGCCATGTCGGACCTGGACATTGTCATGAGCATGGGATTTGATTCCGAGGACGACTATCGCACCTACCAGGACCACCCGATCCATCTGCAGCTGAAACAGGATATTGGCCAGTATCTGTCCGGTCCGCCGGTGACCTACGACTACTGGACGGAGCCCTAACGCTACGAAAATCGGTATCAGGCCGCCCGCAAGGATTCAATCAGCGGTGCCTTAAACACGCTGCGTGAGGCCAGCCAGCTGGTTAGCAATCCGACCACGGCAATAAAAGCAAACATGCCCAGCAAGGCGGCCCACGGAATCGAAGCGTTGCCAAACAAATAGTGCGGCAACGTCGTGACGAGGGCTGCACCAATTCCGATTAACAGGCCGGCCAACAGCAACCAGGCGTTTTCGATAAGGATCATGCTGGCCAATTGACTCTTTGTGAATCCAACAGCACGCATTAATCCCAATTCCTTGCGACGCTCCATCACACTTCGCAGCTGAACCGCAGCCAGGCCAAAAGTTCCCAGCAGCAAACCCAGTGCGCCCAGACTTTGAAACGTGCTGAGATAGGTGTTTTGCACGGCCAGGTAGGCAGACAGCAAACGTCGAGTCGGCGTGGCATCGAATCCCTGGTCTGACAGGGCCGCAGACAGCTTGTTGACTTCATCAGAGTCTTTCAGCCGCATCAAAAAGTAACGGTAGCCACTGATCTCCGGGAACGACCTGGTGAAGTTTTCTTCGGAAATTAACAGACTGCCTTGCAGCACCGAATTGTCCAGCAGCCCAACCAGCTGGAACTTGACGGATTCACCGGAATCGTAATCGACGGTAAAAACTGTGCCGGGGGTATAGATCTTGAGGCTGTACCACGCTGTGTTCTTGTCGATGATTACCGGAATTGCGCCCTCGACGGGTGGCTGTTCGAGCAGACGCCACGGATTCTCGCCCGAGATCATGGTAAAAGAAAACTTGTTGTTGTCGTCTTTTTCGGCGTCACGCAGTTCGGCCAGACGCGTTACGCCCAATACCTGCGGTTGTGTCGATTGGTACGGGTTGTTGCAGCTGGCATCTTCTCCGGATTTGTAACGGAACGGAACGACAACGCTGTTGGTGTCAAGCGATACATCTTCGCCGCGAAAAACCTGACGTTGTCCCTCAAACGTATTGAGATCAGCAAACACCGCCTGACTGGTCGTGGCCACATAGTTGAACCCGCCGGCGCCTTTTTGCGTTGGGGCCAGACGAAACGCACTGATGGCGACAATCAGGAAGCTGGCAACGGCAACCAGGCCAATCGTCAACGTACTGCGTAACGGATTGCGACTGGCGCTGGTGCGAGCCAACCTTTCCAGGCTCGGTACTTCGTTCGCGTTCGTGTTGTTCTGCTCACGCAAGGACCGGTACACCCAAACCAGAGCAGCCACCAACACCAAAAAACCAGACGTCATAAAAGCGCCTGCCTGCGAATCGCCCGACAATACTGTGGCGGCCAAAATACCCAACAGAATCGCCAGCATCATGCAACCAACGGCAATCAACCGCGAGAATCGCAGGATCCACGACTGTTTGGCAGGGTCGGTTGTTTCCAGTTGCCCCGCCAACAGACTGCGAACGCTTTGTCGCCGCGCTGCTCGTACTGACCAATAGATCGTGACCACGCAAATGCCAACGCCCAACAGCAAACCCAGCGGCAGTGTCCACCAATTGATGTGCATATTCAAGAAAGGCGTCGAAACCGAAGCGAACAGCCAGGTTCTCAAACTCCATAACATCAACGCCGCGTAGCCGACGCCCAGCGCGATTCCCAGCAACGCACCGGCAATGCACACACCCAGCAATTCCAACAGCCACAGGCGTCCTGCATGTTTTTGCGTGAACCCCAAGGCCAGCATTGTCCCAAGTTCGTCGAGCCGCCTTTGCAGCCCCAGGCGAAACAGCAGCGACACCAGAGCCAGCGCCGACCCAATCACAAACATGCTCAATCCAAGAAACAACGCATCAAACGGCGTTGCACCCGACGAGGCCCGAATGCCGTTGTACCGAATTGGAACGACCTCCATTCCTGCAAGATGACCATCGGCGCGAAACTGGTCCAGCAAGCCAGCGGCAATCGTTTGTTCGTTATTGTCGGCGACGGGAATACGAAACGAGGTCGTATTGCCAAAACGACTGGCCCACAATTCTCGACCCTGTTCCATGGAAACGAAGGCCTTGGGTGTCGTACGGTAATCGTTCCAGTAGTCGTCGTCTGCGGGCCGAATGTTGTCGGTGTCGAATGGCAAGTCCCAGTTGTCGATCGATTCGGCGTCGGTCAGACCGGGCACGGTTGGCGTCATCCAGGGGTCGTTGGCCTGTGTGGGCCGTTGCTCGTAAACCGGAGGAATCAAAGGGGGGCGGCGTCTTCGTTCGACTTGCCAGGGCTCGGTGGGTTGAGTCAGATCGACGATATCGGCAACGGTAAACTCACTGCTTGTTTCGACTTCTTCCCCATGAGTCGTTTCGGGCTGGAACCACGTCAATCGGACGCGGTC
>JBPCVB010000559.1:0-3123 GCA_051010855.1 Pirellulaceae bacterium
ATCACAGCCTGACCGAAGCGCCATGACGTATGAATACGCTAAAGGAAAATTGAGGCATGGGATGCGGCGTTTTGACGGGATACGTATCCTGTTAATCCTGTCTGATTTTTTGCCCGCTCGTCTCCCCTGTCCCTTCCATCGTGCCTTTGTAGAATAGGCTTTTGACCGTCGATATTCGCCAAAATACGGAGCGACAGGCGCGATGATGGAACAGGCAGCCGCACCCCCTTCGGTCGACGTTTGGAGCGTCGAAATTTCTCCAGCAACAGGCCAGCGTGATCGCTGTGCCGAAGAGTTATCGGCCGAAGCCGCCGAAATCGGACTAATCAAAAACCTGCAATTGCACTGTGCGCACGGGTTTCTGCTGCAAGGGAAATTGTCGGCCGACGATCTGGAGAAACTTGCGCGGGATTTGCTGGTCGAACCGGTGGTCGAGCAGTTTTCCGTTGACTCAGTGTCTGAATCTGCCTCACGGACGGGCAGCAACGGGATCGTGATTCACGTGCTACTCAAACCCGGTGTCACGGATCCCCAGGCCGAAACCGCCCTGCGCCAAATGCGTATGTTGGGCTACGACGTGCAGGCCGTACGGACCTTTCGCAAGTACATCGTCGACAGTCAATCGGCAGAAGCGACCCGAGAATTGGCAACACGGCTCCTGTTCAATGACGCCATTGAGCAGGTCGTTTACGGTCCGCTTGAGATCGGCAACTTGTTGACACGACAGAACTACGACTTTGAGTTAGGGGTCGTTCCGTTGCTGGGGGCCGAGGATGAGGAACTACAACGCATCAGTCGCGAGGGCGGCCTGAGCCTGACGCTGGTCGAAATGCAAACGATCCAGCAACACTTCCGCTCGCTGGAACGCAATCCGACGGATGTCGAACTGGAAACCGTTGCCCAGACCTGGAGTGAGCATTGCAGTCACAAAACGCTGGCCGGTCGAGTTGAATACCGCGACGAGCATGGCGTGCGGCACTTTGACAACATGTTGAAGGAAACTATCTTCGCCGCCACTCAAACCATCCGCGCGGAATTGGGCGAAGACGACTGGTGTGTCTCAGTGTTTCGTGATAATGCCGGGATCGTGCAGTTCGACGAAAACAGCAGCCTCACGTTCAAGGTAGAAACCCACAATCGGCCTTCCGCACTGGAGCCCTATGGCGGAGCCAACACGGGCATCGGAGGTGTGATTCGCGATACGCTGGGAACCGGTTTGGGAGCCCGGCCGATTTGCAATACCGACGTGTTTTGCTTTGCCCGACCCGATACACCGCCTGACGAACTGCCGCCCGGCGTCCTGCATCCTCGACGCATTATGAAAGGCGTCGTGGCCGGCGTTCGAGATTACGGCAATCGTATGGGAATTCCGACGGTCAATGGCGCTGTTTATTTCGATGAGCGTTACGTGGGCAACCCGTTGGTTTTTTGCGGCAACGTAGGTGTCATTCCCACCGACATGGCATTCAAGGGCCCCAAAGCGGGAGACCTTATCGTCACGATCGGCGGCCAAACGGGACGCGATGGAATCCACGGTGCCACTTTCAGCAGTGCCGAATTAACAGAACACAGCGAAGTTACTTCCGGCGGTGCAGTGCAGATCGGCAACGCCATCACTGAAAAAATGGTGACCGACGTGCTGCTGCAAGCTCGCGACCGGAATTTGTACAACGCGGTTACTGATTGCGGCGCGGGTGGTTTTTCCAGTGCCGTCGGTGAAATGGGCGAAGAGATCGGAGCCGTCGTCTACCTCGACAAGGCGCCACTCAAATACCAGGGACTGTCCTACACCGAAATCTGGATCTCCGAGGCCCAGGAACGCATGGTCTTTGCCGTACCTGAATCCAGTTGGCACGAATTCCGCGAGTTGTGCGAAAGTGAATCCGTCGAAGCAACCGTGATTGGGAAGTTTGAAGACACCGGCCAGTTGCGACTGATGTACCAGGATCACGAGGTCGGCCAACTGGCTATGTCGTTCCTGCACAACGGGCGACCGGCTGTTGTGCGGCAGGCAATTTATCAGTCGCGTACCAGTGAACCAGACGACGCCGTTTCAGTACAGATCGATTGCAACGAATCGTTGTTGAAAATTCTCGGCAGCCCCAACGTGGCCAGCAAACACTGGATCATCCGGCAGTACGACCATGAAGTGCTGGGCGGAAGTGTGATCAAGCCGCTGGTGGGCGTGCACAGCGACGGTCCGGCCGACGCCGCCGTCATCCGACCGCACCTGAATTCACGGCGAGGAGTGGCGATTGCTTGCGGCATGAATCCGCATTTTGGAGATCTCGATCCTTATCACATGGCCCAAAGCGCCATCGACGAAGCGGTCAGAAACTGTGTCGCAGTTGGTGCCGATCCATCGCGGATCGCTATTCTCGACAATTTCTGCTGGGGCTACACCGATCGCCCGGAAACTCTGGGAACACTGGTGCGCGCGGCGATCGCCTGCCACGAACTCGCCATTCAGCTAAAGACACCGTTCATCAGCGGCAAGGACAGTCTGAATAATGAGTTCAGTTTTCGCGATGGCCGCGGTAACCAACAAACGATCAGTATCCCTTCGACATTGTTAATCAGTGCTCTCGGACAGGTTCCTGTCGTCGATCAATGCGTCACGATGGACCTGAAAGCGGTCGGCAATTTGCTCTACCTGGTCGGAGAGACACGGGACGAACTGGGCGGATCTCATTTGAATTTGGTCAATCATCGAAATGGCGGTCACGTGCCGGTGGTCGACGGAGTACTGGCTGCCAAAACCTTTGACGCGATGTATCAGGCCATTTCACAAGGACTGGTCAGATCGGTGCACGACCTCAGCGAAGGTGGCTTGGCAGTGGCGGCCAGCGAAATGGCCTTTGCCGGTGGATTCGGTGTGGAGGTTGATTTGGCGTCGATCCAGTCGACCGCTGATACACCTGAAAACGACGCGCTCATCAAGCTATTTGCAGAAAGCAATACCCGTTTCCTGTGCGAAGTGGCTGCGGACCATGCGTCTCGGTTTGAGGATCAATTTGCCGATCTGCCGCTCGCAAAAATCGGTACGGTGACCGAATCATCCGAAGTCGTCTTACGGGACCAAACCACGGAATGGATTAACCAGCCCATCGATCAACTTAAACA
>JBPCVB010000560.1:0-3575 GCA_051010855.1 Pirellulaceae bacterium
GGGAACCAGCATGCAGCCAATTGCTCGCCCCGCCCGCTGGCTGAATCCACATCGTCACACCGAAATTGTCGTCGGGTTTGTCTTTCTGCTCGCGTTTTTGTTGACCATGTTTTCCACTCGGTCATTGTCAGCTGACGACGATGCGTGGAGTACCGATGCGGAAGCAGCTGCTGAACAGGCCGCCGAAGAGAAACGTGACATGTTATTGCTGTTCACCGGTACGGACTGGTGCCCGCCATGCATGGAATTGGAAAAGAAGATTCTCAGCCAGGGCGGGTTCCTGGATAAGGTCGCAGAGAACTTTGTATTGGTGAAGTTTGATTTCCCGCAAAACACGCCGCAGGAAGCCGCGCTTATGCAACAGAATCAGGAATGGTCGGATCGCTTCGGCATTTCCGCGTTTCCCACGGTGGTACTCGTTGACTCGCAACAGCGGCCATATGCCTTTACAGGTTTTCGGGAGGAAGGTCCTGATGCTTATATCACCCACCTCGAAGAATTGCGGCAGGCTCGCGTAACACGCGACGAGTTTTTGGCCAAGGCCGACAAGGCCGAGGGGCTGGAACGTGCCCGGATGCTGGATTCGGCGTTATCAGCACTCGATACCAACATAGTTGAGGTCTATTACAGCGAGTTGGTGGACGAGATCGGCGAGTTGGACAAGGAAGATATGGCTGGTCTGCGGACCAAGTATTTTGCGGCCCGTGATCGGGAGATTCGCAAGGCGGTGATGAGCAACATCTCAATGGTCGCCCGACTGCGCAAACCTGCTGAAGCGATTGAGTTCATCGATGCCACGCTGGCCGAGCACAAATTGCCGGCCGATATGCTTGTCATCGCCCAGCTGACCAAGCTGCGTTTGTTGCGGCAACTTGATCGCATCGATGAAGCCAATGCGCTCGTCGATCAACTAATTCAACTTGAAGACATCGATTCGGACACTCGCCAGCGACTGGTTGTTAACAAGGCCTTTTATCTGGTCAGTTGTGACGAAACGGACATGGCGATCAAGGAACTCGATCGGTACATCGGTATGCTTCCGGAAAACCTTTTGTTGACGATCGCCAAGGGCGAATTGTATGACAGCCTGGGACAATTCGAGGAAGCCATTGCGGCGTATGATAAATCGATGACGGCGGCGGCCGCGTTTCCGGATATGCTGGTTGAAGTTGCCGGAGCCAGGGCCGACGCGCTGTTTGAGCTAAAGCGTGTCGAGGATGCGCTGGCCGCGCTCGATGCCATTATCGACAACGAGGGCATACCAGGTGAATATCGCGCCGAAGCGCTGTTGCACAAAGCCCTTATTCTGCGTGAGACGGGTCGGCGACGTGCCGCCATTCTGTCCGAAAACAAGGCCGTCGAAATCGTGGAAACCGTCGAGGGCAAGGCTGAGATTCAGAAACTGGTTGACCAGTTCCGCCGCAAGTTTGACACCAGCGCCAGCGACGGCGACTAGGTTCGACATCGGCCGTCTCTACCTCAAACGCCCGCGTCAAATCGTTGTGTTCATTGAACAAAAACGCGTCTCTCGCTATGCTAAAAAAATATTGGCAAGCGTATATTAACGGCTGATATGCCTCATTTTTGCATTCCGGAGTAAATATGTCGACGAATACTACCCGCCGTGATTTTGTCAAAACGACTGCCGCTGTTGGGGCCGGATTCTGGGTTGCCGGCGGTGTTGCTCCCCGGCCTACCTACGCGTCCAGCCTGGATCGTGTGCAATTTGCCTGCATCGGAATCGGCGGCAAGGGGTCCAGTGATTCCGCAGACGCGGCGCGAACGGGCGATGTCGTGGCTGTGTGCGACATCGACGAGACCACTCTCGAGGGGTCGCATCCCGGCGCAAAACAGTTCTTCGACTATCGAGAAATGCTGGATGAGATGGGTGACCAGATTGACGCCGTGACTGTCAGTACGCCCGATCACACTCATGCAGTTGCGGCGCTGGCTGCCATGCGGATGGGCAAACATTGTTTTTGTCAAAAGCCTCTGACGCATTCCATTGAAGAAGCCCGCTTGCTGGGCGATGTGGCGCGAGAAAACAACCTCGTGACACAAATGGGTAATCAAGGCACGGCCGGAAGTATCCTCCGCAAAAGCGCAGCGCTGATTCAGCATGGTCACATTGGCGAAGTGCAGCATGTTCACGTGTGGACCAATCGTCCGGTGTGGCCGCAAGGCATTGACATTGAGGTCAAGGAAGGTCCCGATGATAACGACCAGGATCGTGCGGCATGGGAGCAGCGCGTGGCCGAGGTTCACTGGGATGAGTGGATTGGTCCGGCGGCCAAACGTCCCTACTCACCTGAAATCCATCCCTTCAAATGGCGGGGCTTCTGGGATTTTGGTACCGGAGCACTCGGCGACATGGCCTGTCATACCCTGAACATGGCTTTCATGGCACTGAACCTGCGTAATCCGACATCGGTTTCGGCGGTATCGTCCGGGCACGATCAGGTGATGTATCCCAAATGGTCGCAAATCGAATTCGAGTTTCCTGAACTCAATGGCCGACCAGCCCTGGGGATGACCTGGTATGACGGTGGCAAGATGCCACCGGCGGCTTTGATCCGCGATCTGCCTCGCTACCGAGATGGCGACAAGCAAGTGGTTTACAGCAGCGCGGCCCTCGTCGTAGGAACCGAAGGCATGTTGTTCTCGCCAGGCGACTATGGGGGAGACGAACAGGGCAACACAGGCATCATGCGTCCCGATGGAACGTACGAAAAACAGCGTCGTATCGACACTCCCTCTGATTTCTTTGTGCCCTCACCCGGCCACTTCGACGAATTTACCAATGCGATTCAGGGCGATGGCGCTCCGGTGTCGAACTTCCCCGATTACGCCGGTCCTCTGACGGAAACCATTTTGCTCGGTAACCTCGCCGTATGGGCCGCCAGCGAAGACAAAATCGAGTGGAATGCCGAAGACATGGAATTCTCGAACGTGCCTTTGGAATCGGTCGATTCGGTCGAGCAAATGGTGCGTCACCAGTACCATAATGACTATTCCATTCACGAAATGGCGGGAGCTGACAACTAAATTAAGAGGCGAATATCGAACTCCGGCCACCTTTTTCGACGTAAGTCCGTCGGGTTCGGCTTCGTCACAGTTATCCGGGAACGGGGAATTCGGTCCTCATCCTGCCGGATTCTGTTCCAACCGAAAGGACCTGACATGCCCGCATGCTGCAAGAATTCGAGTTGGTTGTTGACCGTGGCTCTGCTGGCCGCGGCCAGTTGCATTGGCTGGCTCTCGTTGCGTAACGACGCTGCGGTCGGTCAGGAATCAACCAATCAGGAAGGGGTTAGTGAAGTGTCCGATAGCGATCAAACCGCAGTCGCAACCTTTGGTGGTGGATGTTTCTGGTGTGTCGAAGCCGTATTTGAGGAACTGGACGGTGTATCGTCCGTCACTTCCGGCTACATGGGCGGTGCTATCAACAACCCGACTTACAAACAGATTTGTACGGGCACGACAGGTCACGCCGAGGTCTGTCAAATCGAGTATGATCCGGAACAAATCTCGTTTGAAAAGTTGCTGCAAGTATTCTTCCGGACGCACGATCCAAC
>JBPCVB010000561.1:0-6487 GCA_051010855.1 Pirellulaceae bacterium
GAGTAATGATGCCCGTATTTGGGCCGGTGAAAGATACATTGACGCTTCCTACTTGCTGGGCGAAGCCTTGTTCATTTACTGGCCTCATGCCAAGACAAGTCCGGTGCCTTTCTGGCCGAATTTTGAACGGATGAAATTTATCAGATAGCCACTCAACCTGGCATTCAGCAGCATGGAATTCACGGAGGATTCGCTGTGAGTATTTTGCAAGCCGAACAACTGGCCAAAACTTTTGGCAGACGTCGTGTCGTTGACGGTGTCAGCCTGGTGGTGCAACCGGGAGAAATAGTCGGGTTGCTGGGCCCTAATGGCGCAGGCAAGACCACCACGTTTCGCATGATTTGCGGGCTGCTCAAACCCGATCAGGGAACGGTCATGCTGGCCGGGACTGATGTCACCGACTGGCCCATGTATCAACGGGCCCGCAGCGGCGGTATGGGCTATCTGCCACAACAGTCCAGCGTATTCACCAAGTTAACCGTTGAACAAAACCTGCTGGCCATGATGCAGTTGCTCAAAATGGATCGGCGAACCCAGCAAAAACGCTGCGATGAGTTGTTAAACCAGTTTCAAATCGAGCGACTTCGCCGTTCGCGCGCCGGAAAACTGTCCGGAGGCGAACGCCGACGACTGGAAATCGCCCGCTGCCTCGTCTCCAGTCCCGAGATCATCATGCTGGACGAACCCTTTGCAGGGATCGACCCGGTGACCGTGCAAAATATCCAGGAAGTGATCCGGCAATTAAGGGAAACCGGCATCTCCATTCTGATCACTGATCACGCGGCCCGTGAAATCCTGCAGATCACCGATCGCACCTACGTGGTAAGCGAAGGCCGAATTTTGTGCAGCGGCTCCGCTGAGCAAATCGTGGAGCACGAGGAGGTGAAACGAAAGTATTTGGGCGAAATTGAATTCTCACGTGCCGAAGCACCGGCAAAGACCGGCACTGCGCCCGCGGATGCGAGCCCGGTTGAAATTACCATCTCGCCACCAACGCCGGTTTCCGAGCAATCAGCTGCGGAACTGCCAGAGGACATCAAGGTGCCTGGGCAACTGATGCCAAATGCCACATTGCCAGCGAATGAGCCGAAGCCTGAACCGGCACCGGAAAACGATCCCGTCGTTCAGGAAGAAGTCGCTCTTCAAGAATCCCAACCAGCGTCAACGCCGGTGCCACCGCCACCGGTAAAACGACCCCGGTTGTCACGCCCCAAACCGTTTGACGATATCAAGGCCCCGTTCAACGCTCGTGATATCGACGTGTTGCGTTCACGTTCCGACGAATCTTGATGCTGCCCATTTCGGTGGCGGTGCCGTAAAGCTGACACGTTCCTGGCTTTTTGGATGCGTTAACGTCAACTGCCATGCGTGCAGGCACATGGGCGGATCATGCGGGGACAGGGTTTGTCGATCGGCCAATTGGTGATCGGGCAAATACGCGGGATCTCCCATCACCGGAAATCCCTTATGCCACAGGTGCACGCGGATCTGATTGGTGCGCCCGGTCGCCGGTCGAGCCTCAAGCAACGTGCAGGTCTGACCATCAATGGTGTCAGTGCCAATTTTGCGAAAACTGGTCGAACATTGTTTTCCACCATGTTCAATGCGTCGGCCACCAGCCAGGGTTGGCTCGTCAGCGATCGGCAACGAGACTTCAAACTCATCATCCGGAACTCCGTGGACAAGCGCAAGATAGATCTTGTCGACGGTTTGCCTCTCAAATTGCGGCTGCACGATGGATGCGATTTTCCGCGTCTTGCAAAAAACGACGATTCCTGTGGTGTTGGCGTCCAGTCGGTGCGCAGAGCGCAATTGATGCTCGAAGACTTCACCAAGTATCCATGTGAGCGTGTTGCGGTTGTAACGCCCGCTGGGGTGCATCGGGAGAGGCGCTGGCTTGTTGATTACGACCAGGCACTCGTCCTCATGCAAGACCATAATTTCGGCTGCAACAGTTGGTTCCGTGATCGACGGTAACAGAAGCTCCAGTCGTTGTCCGTCGGCAACCGTATCGGTAGCGGCCAAAACGCGCTCATTGTGCCGGATTCGCTCCCCGCGAATGATGTCCCGCCAGGCTTCGCGTCCCAAGTGCGAATGAAACTGATCGAGAAAATCCAGCAGGGCCAGCCCATCAAATCGCCTGGGAACATTTAACGGTCGATAATTGTCGTAGGGAATGGAACCGGGCAGGGGATTCGTTACGTCATTCAATCGTGACATCCGTTTCGCGGCCAATGCTGCCGCCAGCTCATCCGGCGATCGATAACAGCAAGGACAACTCTCGCCAGCTACATACGCAGCCGTATTGGTTTCTTCGGGAGTCAGCACCGCCTGACAGGCAAAGCAAACCTCCGCCCCGGTTTCCTGCAGCGAGGGATCAACGGCGACACGCTGGTCAAACACGAAACAATCGCCATCGTAATGCGCACCGCCGCAGTCCTCGAAGTACTGCAAGATTCCTCCATCCAGTTGATAAACGGAATCGAAACCAGCTTGCTCCATCCATGGTCCGGCCTTCTCACAGCGAATGCCGCCGGTGCAGAACATAACAATGGGTTTCGATCCCTGTTGTTCGCTCAGGCTGGTCGCCATATCGGGGAACTGGCGAAAGTGATCGATGTTGGCTGCAACAGCGTTGCGAAACGTCCCCAGCTTGACTTCATAGTTGTTTCGCACATCCAGGAGCAGGACGTCACGTCCTTCATCGAGCCATTGTTTCAGTTCTGTGGGCTGGATTTTTGGCGATGTTTCATGCTGCGGATCAACGCTGTCGATGCCGAACGCAATGATTTCTTTCTTGATTCTGACCAGTAACCGGTTGAACGGCTGACGATCCCCGGGGCTTTCCTTGACCCGGAAATCAGTGAAGCAGGGGTCGGAGCACAGGTGATCCAAAAAAGTGTCAATCGACGGTCTGGTTCCGGCCAAAAAAAGATTGATTCCCTCGGTGCTCAGCAAGATCGTGCCCCTGATGCCCAATTCGCGACAAATTTCCAGCAAGTCTTGTCGCCTGGCCTGCAAATTCTGCAGCGCGACAAATCGGTATCCGGCGATATTAATCAAGGAGGCCATGGAATAAGGGAGGGGAATCACTCAGTAATTTCGGGGAGTTCAATCGTACGTATCAAAGCGGAAATCTCAACCACCATTAATGGATTGCGATTTGCGGGCCTTGAGGCGTGTTTCGCCAAAGTCGGCGGAATGTGAACAAGGCCGCTACTCTGGGGAAACCAATTCATTAAAATAGCGTCTAATGGGGAAGGGGGAGACTGGTCCATGCCGACAAGGATATCGGAAGGTGATGAACCACCAAAATCCAAACTCCAGCGATCCAAAGTTCACGGTTCGCGACACACCTCATAGCACCAGATTATTTGGTGACGATGGCGAGTCAGATTCTGCAGGTTTTGAACTGGTTCAGGTCGACACACCCAAGTTTGTAGAAGCGACCAATCGTTACGAAATTCTTGAGCAACTGGGTTACGGCGGCTCAGGCATCGTCTACCGCGCCCGCGACGTGTCTCTATCTCGCGAAGTCGCCGTGAAGATGTTGCGGCACCGGTTTTTTGACCGACCGGAATTTGTGCGCCGGTTTACGGATGAATCAAAAATCATTTGTCATTTGCAGCACCCCGGGATTGCCCCGGTGTATGAGTGCGGAACTTGCCCGGATGGCCGGCCCTTCTTTGCCATGAAACTGGTGGATGGCGTCACCATGTGGTCGTTGATTCACAAGGAAGCGTCGGATTCTCGACACACCGCCAGGCTGTTGCGGATTTTTTCGTTTGTCTGCCAGGCGATCGCTTACACGCATGCTCGCGGTGTGATTCACGGAGACCTGAAACCCAGTAACGTGATGGTGGGTGCCTTCGGCGAAGTCCATGTCATGGACTGGGGACTATCGCAGTTCCGTGACTCCCCAAAAGAAAACCCCAAGCAGACGGGTTTAGTACGCGGTACCGTTCAGTACATGTCACCCGAACAGGCATCGGGCAAGGAACTGACTCCACGCAGCGATGTTTTCGGACTGGGGACCATTTTGCTGGAAATCCTCACGGGGTGCCCGTTGTACATCGGGACCAACAAAAAGGACCTGGTTGTCAAGGCCGCCAATGCCGCCTACACGGATGCCATCAAGCGACTGGATGCCTGTGGAGCGGAAGATGCCCTGGTGAGATTGACCAAACGATGTCTGGCGCCGGATCCGGATTGTCGACCATCGGATGCCGCGGAAGTCGCAGCCGAGATGTTGACCTACGAGCACTCGGTGCTGGAACGCGTGGAAAGCGACATGACGCGATTCTTCGAATTGTCGCTGGACCTGTTTTGTATCGCAGGATTTGATGGATATTTCCGCCGGATCAACTCGAACTTCTCGCGAGTACTCGGGTACACCGACACCGAACTTTTGGCATCACCATTTCTGAACTTCGTGCACGAAGACGATCGGGAAGACACGATCAAGGTGATGAACGACCTGATGGCCGGGAAGCCGGTGGTGCGGTTTCAAAACCGGTATCGCACCACCGATGGCAAGGCCATTTTGTTTGAATGGACGGTGAAGTCTGTGCCGCGTGAAAACATGATCTTCGGCGTTGCCCGGATCGTGGAAGAGGATACGCGATAGTCGTCCCGGTCAGGTAATCTGCACCGGCTGGATCGGTTATTCAGGAAAGCAAGACGATCGATCCAAACGGCATAACCGTTCTCCAATAAGGTCCGGGACTGCATGTTGCACGGGTTTTGCCTGATGCGCCCACCGGGTATTTCCGAAGTGAACACAATAACGGATTGTGTTTATTGAACCCGCTGGACGAATCATGAAGATTCTAACGCCCGCATTGGTGGCCCGGTTATCGATTGCTGCCATTGCTTTGACGCTGCTGGTTGGCTGCACCACGTCGCTGGAACGCTGGAAGAATAACTGCTTCAAGGTAGGCCCGGAATATTGCCGGCCGGATGCTCCGCTGGAAATCGAGTGGATTGATATGCAGGTAGATCCTCGTCTATCCGCAGAATATCCGGACATTGCCACTTGGTGGTACCAGCTGAACGATCCGTTGCTGAACAGCCTGATCGAAGAAACCTTGCAGCAAAACCTGACGCTGCGACAAGCCGGAACCCGAATTCAGCAGGCGCAGGCCATTCGCAACATTGCGACGGGTAATCTGTTTCCACAAGTTCAACAGGCGACAGCCGATTACCAGCGAATTCAAACCAGCGAAAATGTCGCCGTGCCTTCGCCCGTTGGCGCGTTTGACTTTTATGGAGCCGGCCTGGCTGCCGCGTGGGAACTGGACTTCTGGGGCCGTTTCCGTCGCAGCGTGGCTTCGGCCGATGCTGCACTGAACGCTTCGATCGCCAGTTATGATGACGTGACAGTGATCCTCGTATCCAGCGTGGCAGCCACTTATGTCGAGATCCGGTTGGTGCAGGAGAGACTCCGGCTGGCGCGACAAAACCTGGCTTCACAGCAAGGCAGTCTGGAGATTGCCGAAGCGCGTTTTCAGGCCCAGCAAACCAACAAACTGGACGTTAACGAGGCCGGGAGCAATGTCGCCAACACCGCTTCTTTCATTCCGCCATTGGAAGCCCAGTTACGCGTTGCCAACAACCGCTTGTGCGTGTTGCTGGGTATTCCACCGCGTGACCTGGTCTCCCAATGGCCGGAGTCGCCGATTCCCACCGTTTCTCCCGACGTGCATGTCGGCATTCCCGCTGACCTGTTGCGTCGGCGGCCGGATATTCGCGTTGCCGAACGCCTGATGGCCGCCCAAAGTGAACGCATTGGAATTGCCGAGGCAGACCTGTACCCGCGGATTTCACTGATTGGAAGCATTGAGTGGCAATCGGAAAGTTCCCGCAACCTGTTCGATTCAGCCAGCATTTTCGGGTTGATCGGCCCCTCACTGACATGGAACATCCTCAATTACGGCCGGATCTTCAACAACGTTCGCAGGGAGCAATTCCTGTTTGAAGAAAGCGTGTACAACTACCAGGAAACGGTTCTTGTAGCACAACAGGAAACCGAAGACGCCATCATCGGTTTTCTGAAGGCCCAGGAACAATCCGACCGTTTATCGGATGCGGTTGCCGAGGCTGACGAAGCTGCCGAGATTGCGGTCACGCTGTACCGAACTGGCGCTATCGATTTCAATCGTGTGTTCGTCATTCAGTCGGTTCAATTCGCCCAACAGGAGGGTCTGGTGCTAAGTCAAGCCAATGAAGTATTCAACCTGATCCAGATTTATCGAGCCCTCGGCGGCGGTTGGGAAAGTCGTTGCTTTGGCGGACTGCAAGCAGCGCCGGTGGCTTTTGTTGATGACCAATCTGGCGGACTGATTGAAGAAGCCCCGCAAGAGCCGCTCATGGATGTGGACGAAGCGGCCGGAACCGATCAAAACTAGAGCGAACCCCTCTCCCTCGGGGAGAGGGTGGTTGGGCTGAAAAAAGATCAACCGGGTGAAGGGCCTAACCACCTTTACCA
>JBPCVB010000562.1:0-3762 GCA_051010855.1 Pirellulaceae bacterium
TCGTTGGCCAGTCCGTGATTGTTCATCACCTGGGCGACCTGTGGAATCGTAAACGTCGCGACGTGACCGGCGATGTCGTGACCGATGTCAGGCTCTTCCAGATAGTCGCAACCCAGTGGTCGCATGAATGTGGTCACCGGGAAGAATCTGCGACTGTGACAATGAAAGAACACATCGGCCGGAATGATCATGCTGACGGTCGCCAGTTGCCATTCGGTCTGTTGAAAGATCCGGGCATTCAATACGTAGTAGTCGGGAATGTAAGTGCCCCCGATTTCAAACATCTCCTCGCCATGCAGATACTCGCCGCAAGCGTACACGTGCTTGGTGGATTGTTGATCGGCCACCAGGCATGCCCAACTGAGATGGTCTTCCAGAGTCAGCGATTCAAAGACTTGCTGATTCTCATAACCCTCCAGATCAACGGTCTTGTCACTGAGCGTTCCAATGCCGAACGGTTCACCGGAGGCGGCCTGTTGAAAATACTGTTCGCCGACCTGCGGATCGATCGGAAAGGGAACATCCCGACGATCCAGGGTTCGCCGCAGTTGTTCCAGCCGCTGCTGCTTGTCTGGCGGCTCGACCAGACCGATATCAATGCCGCGTTGTTCCGCGAATGCTTCCAGTCGTTTGTCACGTATAATCATGGCATGATTCTCGTAGCCGCCGGCCATAAGGGAAATGTCGTCGCGCAGGACTACCCTGTCACGGATACGGCAAAAACAATGCCATGTTGGCACGGCCCGCCAGCCGACCGCAAACACAGAAAAAATCGGGTCCTGTTCAGTCGCCGGGTCTGCAGGGCGTGCGGAAATGACACACTTCCGCGAACACCACTAGTTCGACAAAGCCTGCACAATTGCCTGTTTCGTCTTGTGCCGATCACACAGATCACGCAATTCCTGTCGTGTCAGCGCCTGTCGGCCCGGTAATTCAAACTCGGCAAACTCATCCACTGCGATCACATATTCCTGGTCACCCAGGCGATGCCGTTCGACTTCTTGCCATTCAGCTTGCTCGTTCTCTCGCATCATGGGAGCACGCGCATATTCGGCATCCAGTTTCACCAGGCGTATGCCAATCGTGGCCCACAAATGAGTGGTTCCGGCCATCGGATCATTCAGAATCGGCACAGACACACGAGTATCGACGGCAAGGTCAGGGTGCTCGAGATTGTTGAGCCATCGTTCCGCGGCTGCATATGCAGCTTCTCGATCCACACTTTCCTCATCCGTAATCCCGTGCGCTAGTCCAATGTCTTCGCATGCCACCAGGTGGAAACCGTAGAACAGTTGCTTGATGTTGGTAAGTTCCGTTTGCAAGTCCAGCTCGCGCTGGCCGCCCTCGCGCAGTCCATGAATCTGGTTTAACGCATCCTCTTCCACGCTGGCCTCGAGGAAGGACTCGAGAAAGGCGTAGCTCCGCGCCGTGCGCAAGTAATAGGTAATGCATGGTTCGACTCGCAACCGCGGCGTGATCTTTTTGGGGGGAGCTGCGGATGCTGCATCACCGACAGCCAGTTGCCGGGCATGAGTTTCACGTCGCTTGGTGATCATGGCCTGAAAAGCCTGGACCA
This sequence comes from Pirellulaceae bacterium, assembly GCA_051010855.1. Taxonomy (GTDB): domain Bacteria; phylum Planctomycetota; class Planctomycetia; order Pirellulales; family Pirellulaceae; genus CAJQPP01. The sequence goes on from JBPCVB010000562.1 coordinate 1,577, forward strand.
AACGGCGTTTGTATTTGGCCGTCAACAGCAACTTTTGATTTTCGGAACCACGTTCAGGCAGCACCAGCGTTTCCAGGGCGTACACCTGATGTTCATACCAGCCACTTCCCTCACGCGGCGTCAAGTCAACTTCACCGGAACGAATGCGACGAATCAGTTCGACCATCAAGTTCATTTGACCAGGCGAGCCGTCGGCAAACATGCGGTTGAATAACTCGGTCTCGCGGCTGGTCGACGGCGGGAATACGCATACTTCTTCTTGATCCACACCGTATATTTCAATCAGACGCTTCAGGTTCGGGCCGTCGGTCCAAAGCTGCACCAGATTGAGACTTTCGGGTGGATTGGTTAACTGCGAATAGAATTCGATCAGTTCCCCGTAAAACTGTTTACTCTCCGGATTCGCTTCCATCGCCAGAGTCATGTCGATGGGTACCCTCAAGTCCGATTGCACAAACGGGTGTTGCAGAAAACGAAAGAATTTCCAGACCCGCGTCAAGTCATCGGACCAGGTGTAAAAGGAAATGGGTTTGGATCGCGACACGTCGGCTTCAAATTCCGCCAGCCATTCCTGCATTTTGGCCTGGTTGTCAGCATCCAGTTCCACGGATTCACCCGCCAGTGACAACGCTGCAGCCAGGAAAGGCACCGCTGGACTATGCTCGGGCAACCGCTCGAAAACGCCCTTGATAAAAACCACCGCCGAACCGGGCGCGGGAAGCGTGTCGGGATTGCCGGCAAAGCAGGCCAGGTCCAGTGCGGCATATAGCCCGTCGTCAAACTGTTTGGCGATTCCGTCCAGCATGTTGGCACTGGGCAGGAAGTTGGTCCACGGTTTTGATGCCGCCTGAGTCGCGTCGGCATATGACGCGTACAATTGCGTCATTTCCTCTTCACGATCGGGCCGAATATCGGGACAGTCCAGACGAATCACCGCGCCGCTTTTGTTGATTTGCCAGCCCTCGTAGTCACGGCGATCAACCAATTGAGGATCGAATTCCGGGTTCTTGTCCTCCAGCAGATCGTCGACCAGTTTGAGGTCGTCCAGCGGATCGGGGCTGGGATTCACATCGGTGCGTTCCACGGTGAAATAGAAAGCGTTCCACCACACGCGATATCCGATGACGGCGCCGACGGCGATCAATGCCAGCAACACCGCGCAAGCAAGCGACTTCTTCATGATGCATTACTCCTTGAGCATGCAGAAAGAAAACTGGTGCTGGCGGCCTATTGTTGCAAACTGGCTGCGCGTTGCAATGTTCGCGATAAATCAACCGGGTTCCGCGGACTCGACGCCGTACTGTTTTAGCTTGCGATACAGGGTTTTTCGGTCAAGCCCGAGAATTCTTGCGGCGGTGGACTTGTTGCCTTCGACGCTGTCCAGCACATGCAAAACATAGCGTCGCTCGATTTCTTCCATCGGCAACAACTCGGCCGGGTCAGTACCGTCGACAAGAAATTGTCGCGACTGGTAGTTGCGTATCTTGTCAGCCAGGTCCTCGACAACAATTTGCTCGTGACCGGTCAACGTGACCGCCCGTTCCATGGCATTTCGCAACTCACGAATGTTGCCCGGCCATGAATAGTCAAGCAACCGTTTGGCGGCCTGATCCGAAACCCCGGTGACTGCCTTGCCGGAACGCTCGGCAAAATGTTCCACAAAGTGCTGTGCAATTTTCAGTACATCGGTCCCTCGGGAACGCAACGGTGGCAGTTCCAGCTGGATGACATTGATACGGTAATACAGGTCCTCGCGAAACCGGTTTTCCTCGATCGCGGAAGCCAGGTCGAGATTGGTGGCCGACAACAGCCGCACGTCAATTTCAATTTCCTGATTGCCACCGACCGGACGCACCTGATTCTCTTCCAGCGCCCGAAGCAACTTGACCTGCATCGATACGGGCATCTCACCGATCTCATCCAGAAACAGGGTGCCGCCGTGCGCTTCGACAAACAATCCCTTGCGGTCGCTGCGGGCATCGGTAAAGGCACCTTTCACATGGCCGAACAATTCACTTTCCAGCAACGCTTCGGGCAACGCCCCGCAGTTGACTGCCACGAATGGCTTGCCTGCCCGCCCGCTTTTTTGATGAATCGTCCGTGCCACCAGTTCCTTTCCAGTACCGCTTTCGCCAGTCAGCAAAATAGACGCATCCGAATCAGCAACCCGTTCCAGCTGGGAATAC
>JBPCVB010000563.1:0-8185 GCA_051010855.1 Pirellulaceae bacterium
CTGGGGTCTCCGAGCGATCGACCGAGCGAGTCGAGCCCGGCGAAGCCAATGACCCCGATGCGAAAGATAACAACACTGAACCGGAAGATCCCGGCGCGAACGCAACCACACCCGGCGATCCCAACGACCCGGGTACTGAAACGGATCCTGGTAACCAGGTAGCCGGCCAGTTGCATCCGGTGCCGCCTCCGGTCGAGGATACTGCGTCACCGCCAAACGACACTGACGGCTTGCCCCGGCAACCCGATATCGCTTCGGTACAGATCGTCACGCCGCCCGAGCCCGAAGCGGTAAAGCCACCCGAACAGGTTGCGGTGCTGGTCCAACCGGATGCATTACTGTTTACCAAAAATGCATCCACCAATGCCTGGCATCGGGTCGGGATCGACACTCGGCTGCTCGAATTGAGCGAATTTTTGGTGCTTGCCGGATCCAGCGTGCGGATCGACGTCGGCGATCATGTCGGACTGACTGTTGACGGCCCGGCCCGGTTTTCACTCGGACGCCGTGACAAGGCCAGTGGCGCGGATGTGGTTCAGATCCTGTATGGCGGCTGCAAGGTCACTGCGCAACAAAGTGACGTGGACATTCTGATCGATCATCGTGGCGAGAGATTCCGGATTACGATGCCCGTACAGAATGCTTCGGTTGCAGCAAGATTCGGAAACTGGTTCGCTCCGGGCAACGACCCGCGTTCCGATCCCGCCGCGCACATGTTGATGTTCGTTACAGAATCGGGTCGCGCGACGGTTGCCCAGGGCGACCAAAGCTGGGCACTGCCGCAATCCAATGCTCTGACCCGGATCGATTCCACGAATCCGGGCTGGCAACGCCCATTCGCCACCGGGATTCCCGCGCGACCGCAGGAGATTCCGCGTCACCTGACCCGGCTGGAAAACGTGGTGACGCGAAATGCACCGGACCTTGTGCCTGACGACAGTCCATTGCGTGATCAACTGGCAGATTTAAAAAGCAACGCGCGTCAGGAATTGCGATTTGCGGCGATTTCGTGGCTGGCTGCGACCGGGCACTACTCCTACCTCGTGGATTTTCTCAATGAAGAGAGCAATCGGGCGAACTGGCATTCACTGATAGATGCTGTACGGGCCTCGATTGTCGCTCAACCGGAATTCGCTCAGGCGTTGTTCGATGATTTAGCTGTTGCCGGCGTCGAGAACCAGGGCAAGCTTTACGACCTTTTCCGGGGTACCGAAGTCACATCGTTGACCACGGGAGCCGACGCCCGCCTCGTCGACTTGCTGGGCGACGAAAATCTGGCCGTTCGCGTGCTGGCTATCGACAACATGCGACAAATTACTGGTGGTATCACCTACAACTACGCACCCCAGGCTCCCCGCGCGGATCGACGCCGGATCATCGAACGGCAATGGCAACGCGCTTTGAGAAAAGGCGAAATACGCTATTCCGAACCACCGCGGCTTCCGGAAATCGAATTCGTCGCAGCTGTACCGCAAGATCCTGAACCCGCTACGGACGACGCGGACAAATCGGGCAACGCCGAATCACGCTGATTCGTCGGTTGGTGTGTCCTGCTGCTCTGCAATCGGCTATGCTCGCGAAACTACAGCGTGTGGTTGTGGCATGCGATTTTGGTCTGTTTGGCTAAAGCGATTCCGGGAATCATCGTTGAGTGGTTTAGGGAAAGATGCCCATCGCTCGCCCAATCCAGTCTCTCCCTTTTGGAAAACTGTCCTGATTAAGGCGTTTTGGCCGGGAAAGGTTGTGATAAAAGCATTTGTTGCTTTTTTTGCGGCACTGTAGAATGGAAATTGACTTGTGGAGGCAGCAGACCGATCCAAATCAAGACGTGGACTGGTCGCAGTGTTTTGTGGCTGGAATTCCGACGTTGCAAAAACGTGCCGATGATCCAACATGAGGCAGCGAAGTTGAAAATATCGATCTCGGCCAAAAACGGCCAACTGAGTGAGTCAGTCCAGCAAACCATTCACCAGAAAGTTGAGAAGCTGCCTCGCTTTTTTGATCGAACCACCGGCGCCGTTGTGCTGGTAGATCTGAAAAATGCAGATCACCCGAAAGTAGAACTAAAGGTATCGGCCGAAGAGACCAACGACTTTTTCGCGGCGGACTCGGCCACCAATGTGCTGACAGCGCTGGACAGTGTGCTGCACAAGGTGGAACGGCAATTGAGAAAACATAAAGAAAAATTGACAGATCATCGCGGTGTCAAACCACCGCGCGGTGAGGACTCGGCAAACGTTTAACGCCGTACCCGCCGGACCCCTTTGCCGGGGTTGGTGGCGCAAAAGCCAGACCGGTACATGGGCGTGATCTCAAATCACGAGAGGATCATTGAATGAAATTCTGCGATTTTGTGACAACGGATGCCATCCAGTCGGATTTGGCGGCCGTTGACAAGGAGAGCGCGATTCGCGAGCTGGTCGGTAATCTGGTCGAAGCAGGCCAGATCAAGGCAGAAGATGCCGACAGTATCGTGGAAGCGATTCTGAAACGTGAAGAGCTGGGGAGTACCGGAATTGGACGGGGAATTGCGGTTCCTCATACCAAACATCCCTGCGTCGACAAATTGGTCGGCACCGTTGGCGTAAGCCAGAACGGCGTCGATTTCCAGAGTCTCGATGGCGAACCGGTACAACTCTTTTTCCTGCTGGTTTCTCCCCCCGATCGACCGGGAGATCACCTCAGGGCGCTGGAAAATATCTCGCGACAACTGCGTGATGAAATGTTTTGCAAGTTCTTGAAGCAATCAAAGACTTCGGCAGACATTCAAACGTTGTTGGAGGAAGCGGACAATAATCAGTTCGTTTCCTGAGATTGTTCCAGTGAGTCTTGCCGGCAGGATTCATGTCTGCTTCATTCGAGTCACGATCCATCACCGTTGCCAACGAACACGGTCTGCACATGCGGCCCGCGTATCTGTTTGCTGAAACGGCTGCGAAATTCCAGAGTCAAATCGAATTGGTCAAGGATAGCCAGCGTATCGACGGCAAAAGCGTACTGTCCATTCTCACACTGGGTGCGACAAAGGGAACCACGCTGGAACTTGAAGCGACTGGTCCCGATGCCACCGACGCCGTCACCGCGCTGGCCGATTTGATGAACTCCGGATTTCCCGAGGATCCTGACACCGAAACTGGCAGCAAGGCCGAATCCGCCAGCCGGTAACTCCGCCCGGCATACCGGGCGGGATGTGACGGGCACCCGCGCACATCAATGAAACAAACTTACGTAATACACAAGCAAGCTGCCCATATGATGCCCGCATCGCAACAACCTGGCCCGATGGTTGACTCTCAACCACTCTCGTGGGCCGCTGCGTTTGCCTGCCCGGCAGTTGCGTTCCTGCCAGTCGCCAACCCGCACGCGTCGATGGGCCGAGCCCGCGTTACGCTGTGCCAAACGTTGCTGGCGCTGGCCCGATTTTACGGGCCTCAACCCAAATCAAAAAAAGAAACACATCGCCATGAAAAAAGAAATGTTGATCAACGCATCGCAATCCGAGGAATGCCGGATTGCGGTCGTCGAAAATGGCCGCCTCGAGGAACTTTATATCGAGCGGGCCAGCCAGGATAACTACGTCGGAAACATCTACAAGGGAAAAGTCGTCAATCTGGAACCCAGCATCCAGGCGGCCTTCGTCGATTTCGGCGTTGGACGCAACGGGTTTCTGCATATTAGCGACGTCGAACCCAGCTACTTCCGGCAGGGTGGATACGATCCCGCGGAACTGCGGCAACGCGAACGTGATGAGGAACGCGATAACCCGCGTTTCCAGCGTCGCCACCGCCGCTCCAATGGCCGACCCCGCATCAAGCCGCCGATTCAGGAACTGTTCCAGCGTGGTGATGATGTGCTGGTGCAAGTCATCAAGGAGGGGATCGGCAACAAGGGCCCCACACTTTCGACCTATATCAGCATCCCGGGTCGCTATCTCGTCCTCATGCCTGCGCTGGGTCGCGTGGGAGTCTCGCGAAAAATCGAAGACGAAGACGAACGACATCGCCTGAAGGAGATCCTGCAAGAACTAAATCCGCCGAAAGGCATCGGGTTTATTGTCCGCACGGCCGGACAGGGACGCTCCCGCCGCGAATTATCCCGCGACCTCGCGTATTTGTTGCGGCTGTGGAAAGTCATCTCACGCCGTGTGCAAACCCAGCCGGCTCCGGTCGATATTTACGAAGAGAGCGACATGATCATTCGCACGATTCGCGATATCGTCTCCACCGACGTCGATGCTATCCTCATCGACAACGACGCTGCTTATCAGCGGGCTCGGGAATTCCTGAAGATCGTTATGCCGCGGCAAGTCAGTTCGCTGCAACTGTACGAAGGCAAGGATCCCTTGTTCCACAAATACCAGCTGGAGCCGGAAATTGCCCAGATCCATCGCCGCGAAGTCCCGTTGCCCAACGGCGGTTCCATCGTGATCGACCAGACCGAGGCTCTCGTGGCGATTGACGTCAACAGCGGCAGCTTTCGCACTGATGAATCGGCCGATGAAACTGCCTATCGCCTGAACGTCGCAGCAGCCAAGGAGATCTCACGCCAGCTGCGTTTGCGCGATCTCGGTGGCGTGATCGTCAACGACTTCATTGACATGCGACGCGAGAAGCATCGCCGTGGCGTGGAGCGGGCGTTGCGTGATGCCATGAAACGCGATCGCGCCCGCACCAAGATCCTCCGCACCAGCCCGTTTGGCCTGGTCGAAATGACGCGGCAACGAATCCGGCCCGGAATCAAACGCAGTGCGTACAGCGATTGCCCCTGCTGTCACGGTCGCGGTGTCGTAAAGACGGCCGAAAGTATGTCGCTGGAAGTCATCCGGGTGATCATGCTGGCCGCCCAACAGCCCAAGGTCGCCGAGGTCAACATCCGCGTTAACGAGGATGTTGCCACGTTCCTCAACAATCAAAAACGCAAGGAACTGGCCGATCTCGAAGCCGAGGGCGAATTGGTCATCAAGATTTCCGGCAGCGAAAATGTCTATCCGGAACATCTCGAACTGGACTGCACTGACGAAAAGGCCAACCGCATCAATTTGCCAGTGTAAGCAGATGCGAGGCGTGACTGATGAGGGGCGAGGGCATAGTCCCGGCTCGTCGGAGCTGGTTACCGGTGCTCCGGGTGTCCGCTGATTGCATCCCGCACGAATTCCTCGTACTCGCCATTCAGGTTTCCGCCGCATCGCGACATATCGAGCTCTTCCAGACAAATCAGGTTTCCCAGCGACGCCAGACTGGCATCCGAAAACCTCGATCAGGGTAACGCGAGTTTCAACTTACGTAGCGTAACCAGCTGGCCGATGATGGCAATTTCCTCGGGTGTCACCACCGGATCACCCCGGAAAACCAGGGATTGCAGATTGCGAAACTTTTCCAATTCAGCCACCGAACCTTCGGGCATCGCGCCGTTAGGATAGTAAATCAGCTCCAGTGACCTGAGCCCCGGCACCTGTTCTGCCAGCGCAGCCAATGTCTCACGATCCTGAAGATCGACGGTGACTGATTCGAGCGTTTCGTCCAGTTCTCGAGCTTCGGCGGCCGATTCGATTTGAATCCGGGGCTCCGATTCCTCTTGTTGCCAAATGAACAGGGCCAACCCCGTTGCGAAGGCGAGCGAGGTCGAATGCCAGATGCCTTGCATGTTGGGCCTCCGGTTGGTTCAAGCCAGCGGATATCGGACAGCAACAGCGTCCGTTTTCATTGTGACAAGAATCCAGAGCGAAGCAATGTTGATGGACCAGATCAATGATTGAACTTCCATCCAGTGTGATTTTCCCAACGGTCGACCAGACGCTTTACTGGCTCCTCAGGCCACATGACTACTCAAAAACACGAAGCCGGGATTTCGTTTAGACCGCGACTAACTTCCGTGCCACCAGTTGCCGCCGTACAGCTTCTTGGTAATCAGGATGCGTGCATGGGGAAATTCATAGCGGGCGGCGTCCTCGGCGATCGCGCTGTTGTTACCGCGATAGTAGCGGTAAAAGAGCACGCCGTTGGGCCCCTGCATCTCGATGTACCAAACCTTGCTCCAACGGCTGCGAAACTTCTCCTGCTCCAATCGCAGGTTGGCCAATTCGATTTGCGTGCGGGCTTCCTGTGTCCGGATTTGCGAAGTCATTTCACGAACTTCCAGCAGCGAGCGAACATACTGGACATCGGCATCACCCAGATGCTGCAGATAGACCACGTGTTGTTCGCCATCAGCCGTACCCAGCAAGACCTGCGATCCGTTGAAATCCAGGAACACCGCGTCGACCGGGCGCCCTTCAACGGTCCACTGCCGCGCTTCGGCGCTGCCGGTGATGGCACAGGTGGCCGAAACGGCAACAACCAGACTCAGGATCGATCGGGATAGCCAGCCGAAGGGGCGTTGGGAGGCATGCATATTGAACTCCACAGGCGATGGAAGAAACTTGTGCTGCAAAGTAAGAATGCTGCCGGGCTATTGAAATCTTTCAAAAAAAAGATCGTTCGCGGAAAATCAGCGGTTTGGGCGGCCAAAAGCCCTACATCGCCTCACGTGCTGTCGCGGACCGACTCGGTGATTAATCAGCGACGGGCAGCCCCTCGAACACCACGGGTACATCAGGCAGGGCCTCGACAAAGACCCGCCCATAACGCCGCTGGTGAATTCGTGGATCTAGCACCACCACAATGCCCTCGTCAGTCGTACTGCGAATCAATCGGCCAAACCCTTGCTTGAATTTGATCACTGCCTCGGGGACCTGGTAGTCCATAAACGGATTGCCTCCGGCCTCCTTGATGGCCTCCATACGGGCTTCCAGCAACGGATGATCCGGCACACTGAACGGTAGCCGGGTGATAATGACGTTTTGCAGGGCCTCGCCCGGCACATCGACGCCTTGCCAGAAACTGTCAGTTCCCAGCAGAACTCCGCGGGGATGTTTGCGAAACATTTCCAGCAGCCGACCCCGTGGAATGCCATCCGCCTGCGAATACAGGGCGTAATCATGACGGGTCAGCCACTGGGTCAGTTGTGCAGCAGTACGGCGTAACGCGTCGTAGCTGGTAAACAGGACGAACGCATGACCATCGGTCTGTTCGACGTAATGCTTGATGGCATCGATGGACTGTCGAAAATGCGTGTCGCGATCCTTGACCGGGTCGGCCATATCCTGGACCAGGATCAGCTTGGCCTGTAGCGAGTAATCGAAGGTGCTGCCCAATTCCAGTGTCTGGCAGCTGGTCAGTCCAATCCGGCTCTTGAAAAAGTCAAACGATTGTTCGCCACCGGTCGCCAGTGTCGCGCTCGTCAAAATGACGCTGTCCGTTTTGTTGAACAGTTCTTCGCGGAGCACGGGTCCTACGTCGATCGGTGCAGCGGTCAGTTCCACACTGCGTCGCCGGCCACGCCGCTGGCTGGATTCGATCCAGTACACCGATCCCTCGAGTGATTGCAGCCGCCATTGCTCCAGTCCAGCTGACAGAGCCTCCAATCGCCCCTGAGCGGACACCAGGTCCTGCTTTTCCGATTCGTCCTTGACGTTCTCGGCCGCTTGCTTGACGAATCGCGCGACTGCATCCAGGGCAGGTGACAACCTATTTTCCACGATACCCGCTTCCCGCACCCGCAGGGTAATCGAATGGGTTTGCTCTCCTGCTTTGCGATACGCCCAGTCGAGTACATCGTCAAAGAATTCCTGGGCCACGACGTGGGCCTGCAGCACCTTGCGTTGCCCTTCGGCCAGTCTGTGGTGCACCAGCAGCCCCTTGTTGGCTGCGTCGTTGTAGAGCTTGTTCAACGTATACTCAACCTGTCCGTGGCTAACGGTCAGTCCCAGGTGGTTGCCGGCCACTTGCTCGACGGTGTGGGCTTCATCCAGAATCACAGCGTCATAATCGGGCAGAATGTTGACGCCCAGTCGTCGCAAGGACAAGTCGACAAAGAACAGCGCGTGATTAACGACCAGCAATTGGGCGTTCTGCATGCGGCGTCGGGCACGGAAATAAAAGCAATCCTTGTAGCGAGGGCATTTGCGCCCCATGCAGTTCCCACTGTCGCTGGCCACTTCGTCCCAGACGGGAGCTGTCACGCGAAAATCCAGATCCGCTCTGGAACCATCACGCGAGCCCTCCACCCAGTCGCGAATGGCCTGAAGTTCCTCAATTTGCTGTTCGTCGTTGAACAGGTTCCCGGCGCGTTTAAGTGCTGATTGCAT